>DATGKD010000058.1:0-3794 GCA_035294855.1 Acidimicrobiales bacterium | reverse complement strand
CCCAGAAGGCGATCAGGCCGCCGGCGCCGGTGTCGTAGAAGAGGTGCTTGGCCCACGCGCCGCCGGGGGCTCCGGTGGGAGAGGCCACCGTCTTGACGAGGGTGAAGCCCATGACCTCGGTGTAGAAGCGATGCGTGGCGTCGAGGTCGTTCGTCGCCACTGCGACGTGATGGAAAGCCATCGGTCCTCCCCGGTCGGCTCCCGCCAAGGCTATCGATCGTCGGCAGGCGGGCCCTGACCCGGCGGAGGGGGTCTTGGCCCGGCGGCCGCCGAGCGGCAGGGGAATGAGAAAAACCTCACCGGACCCTTAATGGCAGGTCACCTGGCGTGCCGATAGAGGAAAGGGGCATTTGCCCGCAGGGCGGCAGCCAGCGGGACAAAGGGGGGACCATGGCTCGTAGCTCGCGTTGGCTCGCAGCTCTCGCCGCCGGGGGCGTCGCCGCCGGGGCAGGCGCGGCCCTCGCCCAGGCCGGACCGACGACCGCGAGCGCGCCGCCGCCGGCGCCTGCGGTCGCGGCAACGCCCGCGTCAGCCGCGGGGCACGTTGCCGTCGTGTCGAGCGCCGACGGCGAGGTGAGGCAACTGCTCGCCGAGGCGAGCGACCTGCAATCCGCGATTGCGTCGGCCCGCGCCGCCCTTGCCCGGACCGCCGTGCCGTCGGTGCCCGTGTGGACCGTCCCGCCTGTGCCGGGCGCGCCTACCGCGGCTTCTTCGGGTGCTCCCTCGACCCCTGCGGTCGCCAACCCCGGGCTCGTCGCGCAGAGTCAACAACTCGCGGCCGAGCAGGCGGCATTGAACGCGGAGCGCCAGCAGCTCGCCGGCGAGGCGCAACAGCTCGCCAATGAACAGGCGCAATTGCAGGGTGAGGCCGCCGCGCTGGCCGCGGCAACGACGACCACGACGACCCCACCCCCCGGTCGCACGACGAGCACGACGAGCAGAGGGACAGACTCATGACGGACGCGCCCGCATCTCATCCGGCCCTGGCGGATCACCAGAGGCGACTGGCGGGGACGCGCACCGCGGCGCGCCGACTCGTCGCCCGGGCGCAAGCGCGCCGCCGCCTCCTGCCGCCCCTGGTGGTGGGCTCCGGGGCGATCCTCGGCAGCAGCGTGTTGGGGGCATGGATCCTCGGCCAGCAACCTCCGACCGTCCGGCCTGCTGCGACGCCGACCGCGCCCTCATCTTCCGGCGACACCGAGCTGTCGGCGGACATCGCCGCGCTCCAAGGTCTGGCCCAGACCCTGGCCGCCGATCGCACCGCGATTTCCGCGCTCCAGCCGGCCGGAGCGGCGGCGTCCGGTACCAGCGGAGGTCCCGGCGTCTTCCTGCCTCAGGGTTCGGGTCCGGTTGCTTCGGGTGCGGTGAGCTCCGGCCCGCGCCCGAGCGCCGCGTCACCGGCATCGGCCCCCGCAGTCCCGACCGCCCCCTCGGTCCCGGCGCTGCCAACGCTGCCGACGTTGCCCGCGGTCACCGTTCCTCCGCCGGCTCCGCCTCCACCGGTCCACACCACCACGGGGGCAACCGCGGTTGCGCCTTGACCTCGACGACCGGGGGTACACCGCTCGACGTCGCGCCATGGGCACAGAGGTGTCGATTCGGGCTGTCGCGCCTCCGGGGGACATCGCTGCGCACGAGATCGTCGACGACGCGCTCGCGGTCTTCGCCGAGGTCGAAGCGGCGTGCACCCGCTTCGATCCGTCGAGCCCCCTGATGACGCTCAACCGCGCTCCCGACGAATGGGGGCGCGTCCCGCCGTTCTGCTATGACGCGCTCGAGGCGGCTTGGCAGGCATACGAACGCACGCAAGGGCGGTTCGACCCGAGAGTGCTCGCCGACCTTGTCGCTCTGGGTTACGACCGTTCGTTCGCGTCGATCGTCCCCGACGGTGTGCCCGGCCAGGCGCCTCCGCGCCAGCGCCTGGCGAGGCAACGTTGGCGCCCCCGTTTTCGCCGTCGCGACCGGGCGGTGCTGCTCGGCGGCGCGCCGGTGGACCTCGGCGGCATCGGCAAGGGGCTCGCCATCCGGTGGGCGAGCACGGTCTTGCGAGCCACCGTCCCCGACCACCTGATCGATGCCGGTGGGGACTGCTGGTGTGGCGGGCGTTCCCCCGATGGCGGTCCGTGGTTGGTGGGCGTCGAAGACCCGCACGGCGAGGCCGGTCCGCGCCTGGTCCTCGGGCTCTGCAACATGGCGTCGGCGACGTCGTCGACCCGTGTCCGCCGCTGGACCACCGGCGGGACAGCCGTCCATCACCTCGTCGATCCCCGCACCGGGCTTCCGGGCGGCGCGGGGCTGAGTGCCGTGACCGTCGTCGGGGCCGATCCCGCCGACTGCGAGATATGGAGCAAGGTCCTGTTCCTCGAAGGCCGTCACGGCATCGCCGCCGAGGCCGAGCGTCGAGGGTTGGCCGCCTATTGGGTCACGACCGACGGGCATGGTCACGCGAGCGAAGGCCTGAGGCCTTTCGTCGTCTGGTCGGCGCGATGAGACGCGTCGACCGCGTCCTGCGCGGCGGTGCCTTGTGGAGCGCGGTCGTCGTGCTGGGCGTCACGGTGCCGGTCGGCTACGGAGCAGAACGACTGTCGACGCCCCTCGTCCACGACCGGTACTTCCCCTGGATCGTGGGCCGGACGCTCGGACTCTCCGCGTACGCGGCTCTCTTCGCACTCGTGATCCTCGGATTGTGGCTGCGCCACCCGTGGCGTCAGCGCTGGCCCGTGTTGCATCCGGAGACGTCGTTGCGCTTCCACGCCGCGCTCGGTGGAGCAGCCGTCGTGCTCGTTGCCGGTCACCTGGTCGCCCTGGCCTCGGACCGGTACGCCGGGGTCGGTTGGGTGGGAACGGTCGTGCCCGATGCGTCGCACTACCGTCCGGTCGCGGTCACGCTCGGCGTGTTCGGATTCGATGCGCTGGTCGTGGTGGTGGCGACCGCGGCGGTGGGGGGACGCCTCGTGGGACGCCACTGGCTGAGTGTGCACCGTCTGGCGCTTCCCACCGCGGGGGTCGTCTGGCTGCACGGTGTCTTGGCCGGCACCGACACGCCCCGGTTGAGAGCTGGCTACGCGGTTTCGGGAGGGTTGGTGGTCCTCATGGCGTTGTCACGCGCCTTGACGAGCCGGGCGCGTCCGCCGGTGTCAGAAGGTCCCGGTCAGCCGTCGGCGCTGGGCTTGGCTTCGGCGGCGTCGGCCCGGTCGACGAGCGAGGGCGGGCGGTGACCGTCCTCGCGGAATCGGCCGACGCCCGCCTCGGGCCCGGACGTCCGGCGTTGTTCGGGACGTTGGGCGACGCGCACACCCGTCTCCTCGCCGGTCCACCTGCGGTGGAGGGGGCGGAGACCCTGGGAGACCACCTTCGTCGGCTCGGCCCGCTGCGCCTGCCCGACTCGCCTGCTGACGTCCTCGAGCTGGCCCAGGGCGGCGGGATCCTCGGCCGGGGGGGCGGCGAGTTCCCCCTCGCCCGGAAGCTGGCCACGGCGGCCGCCGCCGGCGGGAGCCCGCTGGTCGTCGTGAACGGCTCCGAGGGGGAACCGGCCAGTCGCAAGGACCGCGTCCTGCTCGGATTTCGACCGCACCTGGTGCTCGACGGTGCCGAGGTCGCAGCTCGGGCGGTCGGAGCCGCCGACGTCGTGCTCTATGTCCACGCGGGCGAGCGGACCGTCGAAGCGGCTCTGGACCGCGCATGTCGTGAGCGACTCCGTTCCGGGTGCCCGTTGCGGCTCCGCATGATCGCGGCACCCCCTGCCTACGTCTCGGGTGAATCGAGCGCCGTGGTGAGCGTGCTCGAAGGCCGTG
>DATGKD010000057.1:0-9461 GCA_035294855.1 Acidimicrobiales bacterium | reverse complement strand
CGCGCACTCTTCGCCCGGATCGCCTCTCGAGAGCACGGCGAGGTCACGAGAATGCTGGAGCAGGAGCCGGGCTTGGCCTCGTGCTCGCTCCGGGCTGGTGCGAGCCGGCAAGATCCAAAGGCATATTTCCTTCTGCCGATCCGGCACTACGTCTACGCGGGCGACACCGCCCTGCACGTGGCCTCCGCCGCGCATCACCCGGGCATCGCGGAGTCGCTCGTCGCACGAGGCGCTCAAGTCCGTGCCCGTAACCGAAGAGGAGCCGAACCTCTGCACTACGCCGCAGATGGAGGCCCCGGTTTGGAAGACCGGGATTCAGATGGGCAAAGAAGCGTGATCTCCTACCTCATCGAGGCGGGCGCAGACCCCAACGCGACCGACAAGAGTGGCGTGGCCCCGCTTCATCGAGCCGTAAGGAATCGATGCTCAGCCGCGGTCAGCATGCTCATCGACAAGGGCGCCGATCCGATGCGAATGAACAAGAGCGGTTCGACCCCCCTCCACCTGGCGGTTCAGAACACAGGCAAGAGCAACTCTGGCTCAGAGGCTGCCAAGGAGGAACAGCACCGCATCATCTTGCTGCTCCTGGGGCACGGCGCCAGACCCACCGATCTCGATGCAAAGGGAAAGACTGTCGCGGCCGCCGCGTCGAGCGAATGGATCCGCGAACTGCTCGCCTCTCACTGACCGTCCGGTCGAGTTCCACCCCGAACCCTCGTAGACGGGGAACCGTGCCGGTCTCGCGGCGTGCGAGCCCGTCCCTTGCGGGCAGCGAACCGCTCGGGATCGCCGTACAGATCCCGCCGCGTCGAACCGGCGACCCTTCGGATCACGATGTGGGCACAGAGCGCGCGGATGCCCCGGATACGCCGTCACATGCCGAGGGCTGCCAGGAACGACGGGCGCGGTCACCTGGGCTGGTGCGGATGACTGGGACCCGACGGGGTGACACGTCGCGGAGTTCGAGCCCTCCCCCCTGAGCCAAATTCCTCGGCGGCTCCCGATCCCGTTCAGCGATGTCTCTCCGTCCGTCCCCGGCCGGAATCAGATCGTTTCCTCCCCGGGGAGCTCCGCGAGCTTGCACGGGATCTCGGCTTTTTCGTCGAGGATGTAGCTGGCGGAGATGCGGTGGTAGCCGTCGGCGATCGTGAGCGGGGCGCGTCTGCGCAGGTCGCCTCGGAGCAGCAGGACCGGTGTGAGGAGGCGACCCTTCTTCAATTTCTTGAGCTTCGAGGCGACGTCGGGGTTGTCCCCGGGGAGTGGGTCCAGGTTGCTGGCGCGCAGCAGGTCCTTGGCCTGGCGCCGCACGAGCGGGGCGTTCCGCAACGCCTCCACCGCACGTTTGGCGGCGTCGTCGGGGAGCAGCAGGCTGAGGTACTGCAAGGCCGTCTGGTAGTCCTCGGCCTCCACGACGTCGGACCAGTTGCTGGCGTCAACGTCGGGCACGGACGTCTCATACCCGCTCCGAAGTCGTCGACACGCACGCCGTGCCGGGTCGGCCAGCGCCGTCCGCTCACAGGCGGGGCCGTCACCCCCGTAGCGGCCGCGGGTCGCGCCCGGAGACGATCCGGTGGCGCAGGGTGCCGACACGCTCGACCGACAGCGTCACGTCGTCGCCGGCGGTCAGCCAGGGCACGTCGCGTCCCATGCTCCGCAGCTCGAGGAGACAACCGGTGCCCACCGTGCCGGAGCCGATCACGTCCCCGGGCACGATCGTGGTGCCCCGACTGGCGTACGCGAGCATGTCGCCGAAGCGCCAGTAGAGGTCGTCGAGCCGGCCGCCTCCCATGCGTGTGCCGTTCACCTCGACCGACATCTCGAGGCCGATGCCCCGCTCGGTCCGGTGGGGCTCGAGCTCGTCGGGGGTCACGAGCACGGGCCCCATCGAGGTCGCCGTGTCCTTCCCTTTGGCGGGCCCGAGGCCCAGCCGCATCTCACGCCGCTGGAGGTCGCGAGCCGAGAAGTCGCAGAGGATCGTGTACCCGGCGATGTGGCGCTCGGCGGCATCGGGGCGGAGGTCGGAGCCGGCCAGGCCGACGACAGCGGCGAACTCGAGCTCGTAGTCCCACTCGAGCGAACCCGGCGCGATGGGGATGTCGTCGCGGGGCCCGACGACGGCCTGCGGGTTCGAGAAGTAGAAGATGGGCAGCTCGTACCAATCGGGGTCGACGCCCCCACGCGCGTTGCGGAGGTGGTTCTCGAATGCGAGGAAGTCTCGGACCGACGGGGGGACGGGGATGGGAGCCCGCAGCTCTACGGCGTCGAGGGCGAGCTCTTCGACGGGAGCACGACGGGCCTCCTCGCCGGCTTCATGCAGTCGCTCCCCGTCGTCGCCGAGCAACCCGAGGAGCGTGACCCCGGGTGCCATGCCGAGCACGCGGTCGCCGTCGACGAGGCCCGTGCGGTCCTCGCCCCCGCGGCGGTACGTGCAGAAGCGCATCAGTGAGCGGCCGCCGACGCCCCGAACGGACGGCGTTCCTCGTCGAGCACGAACACGGTCTGGGTGGTCTTGACCGCGGGGATGCGATGCAACCGGTACAGCACGACGTCGCGCAGTTCGGCGACGTCGTGGACCCGCACCAGCATGACGAAGTCGAAGCCCCCGCTCGTCACCGCCAGGTACTCGAAGCCCGGCAGCGCGATGAGCTGCTCGCGCACCTCGGCCCATGCCCCTTGGTCGACGTTCACGAGGATCATGGCGGTGATGGCACGACCCAGCGCGGACGGGTCCACCTCAGCGCTGAAGCCGGTGATGACGCCCGATCGCTGGAGGCGCTCGAGCCGGGCATAGGCGGTGGCGCGCGACACCTGGGCCACTCGCGCCAGCTCGTTGACCGACATGCGGCCATCGGCGACGAGCGCATGCAGGATGCGCCGGTCGGTGTCGTCGACCGTGGCCGTGTTCCTCGGATGCGCCATGTGTGCCTCCCGTCGCCATTCTGCCGGACGAATTGAGGCTCAGCGACGGCTTTCGGCACGGAATTTCCGGAAAACTGGAACCTGGGCTGCACACGCTGCTCGGATCGGCACAGAATCGGCTCATGGCTTCGGTGCGGGCACCGCAGGTCCTCGAATTGCCGACCGACCACCCCGGCGTCCGCGACCTGGAGTACCGGGCGCGCCGGGCGGCGATCGCCGAGGTGGGCCACGCCTACCGACCGGGGTCACGGGTCCCGGACGTCGAGTACAGCCCGGAGGAGGACGAGGTCTGGCGGCTGGTCTCGAGCGAGCTCGCCATCAAGCACCGCCGATACGCGTGTCGGGCCTACCTCGAGGCCGCGGAGGCTCTCGTGCTGCCGTCGGACCGGGTGCCGCAGCTGCGCGAGGTCGACGAACGCCTCCAAGCACTGACGAACTTCCGTATCGCACCGGTTCCCGGGCTCGTGCCTCCCCGTCAGTTCTACGCATCGCTGGCCGAGCGCACGTTCCAGTCCACGCAGTACATCCGGCACCACTCCGTGCCGTTCTACACACCTGAGCCCGACGTCGTGCACGAGATCATCGGCCACGCCAACATGCTCGCCGGGCCGCAGTTCGCCGACCTCTACCAGGCTGCCGGCGGTGCGTCACTGCGCGCCGAGACCGACGCCGCGCACGAGTTCTTCAGCCGGGTGTTCTGGTTCACGCTCGAGTTCGGCGTGGTGCGTGAGGATGGCGAGCTCAGGACCTACGGCGCCGGCCTGCTGTCGTCCTACGGGGAGATCGACGCCTTCCGCTCCGCCGAGGTGCGGCCGTGGTCCCTACCGGAGATGGGGACGCTCGACTACGACATCACCCACTACCAGCCGGTGCTGTTCGAGGCGGCGTCGTTCGGGCAGATGGTCGACGACCTTCTCGCCTTCTTCACCACACACGACGACGACGCCTACCGCCGGCTCGTGACGACGCGTTCGACCGGCTCGTGACGGCGTCTAGGACTGACTCGTAGAGGGCCGCGACCAGCTCGACACATAGGCATCGTCGGCCACCTGCCGGGCGACGGGCGAGATGCCGAGCGGTGCGAACGTGTCGACCATGACGGCCGTTTCGTCGGTGCGCGTCTGGCCGAGCGCCGCCTCGACCGCCCCGGGTTGCGGCCCGTGCACGAAGCCGGCCGGGTGCAGCGTCATCGAACCGGCGCCGATGCCCGAGCCTCGCCGGCTCGTGAACTCTCCCGCGGCATAGAAGAGGACCTCGTCGCTGTCGGTGTTGGCGTGGTGGTACGGGATGGGCACCGCGTGCGGGTCGAAGTCGAGAAGTCGCGGGACGAAGCTGCACACCACGAAGCCCGGCCCGGCGAAGGTCTGGTGGACCGGTGGCGGCTGGTGGACGCGTCCCACGATGGGCTCGAAGTCGTCGATGGAGAACGCATAGGGATAGAGCGTCCCGTCCCATCCGGCAACGTCGAACGGGTGGTCGGCGTAGGTGTGGCGGGCCCATCCCCCGCGGTGCCGGACGAGCACGTCGACACCCGACCCCTCCTCGGTGAGCGGGCCCTCGGGCGCCCGGAGATCACGCTCGGAAAACGGCGCGCCCTCGAGCATCTGGCCGGTCGGTCCGAGGTAGCGCGCCGGGACGCCGACGTGCCCGTTCGCCTCGAGGACGAGGGCTTCGAAGCGGTCGTCCTGCTCGACGACCCACCGCTGGGTGGTGGACGCGGGCACGACCACGTAGTCGCCCGGGCCCACCGGCAAGCGACCGAACACCGACTCGTGCACGGCGTGGCCCGCATAGACGAACACGATCTCGTCGCCGGCGGCGTTGCGGTAGAGCGGTCCCGAACCCACCGTGCGCACGAAGCACACCGTCACATCGCGGTTGCCGAGCAGGACCTGGCGCCCGGTGACCGGATCGGGGCCCTCGGAAAGGGCCGCCAAGCGAAGGTGAAACGGCGCGCACGCCTCGTTGGGTGAGGGCTCGGCGCGGACGCACTCCACCGCGTCGACGGCATGGAGCGCGCTGGGAGAGTGCAGGTGATACAGCAGTGACGACGGCCCCGAGAACCCCAGCTGGCCCATGAGCTCCTCGGCCAGCCGGCCGCCGGCGCCGCGGTGCAGGGTGTGGCGCTTGGCCGGGACGTCGCCGATACGTCGGTACTGCGGCACGGTCACCTCCTCCCGGGCGTGCTGATCCCGCCTCGACCTCCGAGGCCGGGGCCCGCGTTACAGATTGCCGCGCCGCGCCTGGTCGCGCTCGATGGCCTCGAACAGCGCCTTGAAGTTGCCCTCGCCGAAACCGGTTGCGCCTTCGCGCTGGATCACCTCGACGAACAGCGTGGGCCGGTCCGACAGGGTCTCGGTGAAGACCTGCAGCAGGTGGCCCCCGCCGTCGACATCGACGAGCACGCCCAAGCGCTGGAGCTCGGACCAGGGCACATCGATGTCGCCGCAGCGCCGTCGGGCGTCCTCGTAGTAGGTCGCCGGGGGGGACAAGAAGCGGACACCGCGGCGGCGCATGGCGTCGACGGCTCGCACGATGTCGGTCGTGTGGAGCGCGATGTGCTGGACCCCGGGCTCCGAATACGAGTCCAGGAACTCCTGGATCTGGCTGCGTCGCCGTCCTTGCGCCGGCTCGTTCAGCGGCATGACGACGTTGTCCCCGTTCCACATGACCGTGGAACGCAGCGCCGAGAATTCCGTGGAGATCTGGTCCGCGTCGAAGTGGCGCATCTCCCGGAACCCGAGGACCCGGCGGTACCAATCGACCCAGTCGTCGAGTCGGCCCTCTTCGACGTTGCCCACCACGTGGTCGATCCGTTCGAGGCCCACGGGGTCCCCGACAGCGACGACGGGAACGTCCTCGCAGGAGAAGCCGGGAGCGAAGCCGCCGTGATACGCGGAGCGGTCGACGAAGGCGAGCTCGGTGCTCCCGAAGACACCGATGGTGGCGTCGCGCACGGCGCCGTCTGCATCAAGGTGGTCGGAAGGGGGCGCGAGCGGCGGCGCCCCCGCTTCGACGGACGACTCGAACGCGTCGTCGACGCGGCCGGTGGCGAGACCAAGCCGGCGGACGCCGTCGCCGTGTCGAGCGACATGAGCGGTGACCTCGGAACCGGAGGCGAGCCCCGCGGTGACGACCAGCCGGACGCACCCTTGCTCGAGGACGTAGCTGACCCGGTCGCGCACGCCGGTCTCGGGACCGGCGTATGACGCGCAGGTGAAGCCGAAGCCGGACATGAGCAGCTGCGCGGCCGCCCGGGCATTGCCGACCCACAGCTCCAGGTGGTCCCAGCCGGTGATCAGGTCAGCGGGAGCGGCCCGGCCCGTGTCGGCAGGATGCGTCAGAACCGTCATGACGTCCAGTTCACGCCCTCGGGCGATACGAGTCAACGCAGGCGCCGCTGTCCATACATTTTGACCAGTACACTGACGAGTAATGGAGCAATCTGCTCAGTCCCCGGTCAGACTGGACCCCCTGGACCGGCGCATCATCTCGGCCCTGGCGGCGTCGCCGCGGCTCGGCGTCCTCGAGCTCTCGCGCCGGCTGGGCGTGGCGCGCAACACGGCCCAAGCGAGGCTGGACAAGCTCGTGGGGTCCGGCGTGATCTCGGGATTTGGACCCGACGTCGACCTCGCCCGCGTGGGCTACCGCGTCTCCGCGTACGTCACCTTGCAGATCGCGCAGGGTCGCGGCCGTGACGTCACGGACCACTTGGCTTCGATCCCTCAGGTGGTGGAAGTCCACCGCACGACGGGCGCCGGGGACCTCCTGTGCCGGGTGGTCGCCCGTGACAACGCGCACCTCGCTGAGGTCCTCGACGAGATCCTCGAGGTGAGCGGCATCGACCGGACCACGACCGCTCTCGTCCTCGACAGCCCGGTCAGGGCGCGGGTGCTGCCGGCGATCGACGACCTCGACCCGAAGTCCGGTTCGACCCCGGTCGGCAGGACGCGACCCGCAACCTGACGGCGCCTCCGGTCAGAGGCGCCGCTCGGGCACGTCGACGATCCCCGGCTCGGGCACGTCGACGATCCCCGGCTCGGGAACCTCGACAGGCGCGAGCGGTTCGCCCGGCGGGTTGGCGGGCGGCTCCTCGGAAGGATCGTCCTCCGGTCGAAGTTGGCGGTCGTCCAAACGAGACATGGCGTTCTCCCTGAGGTGGTCGTTCCCACTGATCCCACTGATGTGCCCGCCATGGCAAAGGGTCATGCGAAGGCGCCGACCACCAGGGATTCCGGCACCCGGGATTCCGGCACCCGGGGGCGGGAGGTCATCTCCGCTGCGCTTCGGAAGGCGGCTAGCAGTCTCGGTAGGAGAGTGCTAGAAAGGAGATCGGCTGCTTCTTCTCTTGACCATTGCGGGCATGCCGGACTGGATCATCGAGGAGGACCGATCGATGGGCGGGAATGCTGCATTCCGGCTCACGACGGGGGAGCGTGAAGGGGTTCCCCTGATCGTGGCGTCGGGCGAAGTCGACTTAGCCACGTCGCCGGAGCTCCGCGAGGCCCTCGCCCAAATGTCCCACGGGCAACACCGGACGGTGGTCCTCGACCTGTCGGGGGTGAGCTTCCTCGACTCCACGGGGCTCAGTGTGCTCGTCGCCTTCCACAAACGCTTCCGGGAGCTCGGCGGGGAGCTCCGGATCGTGGTGACCGACCGGCGAGTCACCAAGGTCATGGAGCTGGTCGGCCTGGACGACGTCCTTGTCCTCCACGCTTCAGTGGAACAGGCACTGGACTCCGCCGAGAACCCACCGCCTGCGCCCGGGGCATTGGCGGGCTGAGATCGGGTCGCACCCGCTCGTGACCGTGTCGTCGCGCGGACGGATCTGAGGCTCAGAAGAGCCCGGACGGTCGAATGTGCCCCGTCTGACCATCAGCGTCGGGCGGAAGCAACCGTTGCACCGCGGCGAGGCGACCAGCGCTTCCAAGCGACGGCCACCCAGACGACATCCGGTATCGAGTCGTGCGACCGAATCGGCGGGTCAAAGCCGTAGAGGTTCGACGCAGAGCCGTCCCATCGCTGTTGACCCACTCGGTCGCGCAGATACCGACCGTGAGCACCAACCGGACAGAAAGACGGAATCGTCGTCGTGACTTGCACGAGCCCGCTACGAGGCCCGTGCCTGGCCGAGGTCCAACACCGGTTCACCGGCTCGGGATGTACCGCCGAGACGAGGTCGTGGGCGATCGAGAGGAACCGCGGCAGCGCGCCCTGGACGAAAATGTCTGCCGCCGAGTCCTACGTCATCCACTCCTTGGACGCCGATTGGTCATCGGCTGGGCACGGTCACGTCGTTATCGGACCAATATTCGGACGATGACGCATCCGGTACGATCACGGCCGAACAAACGCGTCACGGCCCCATCGTCTAGTGGCCAAGGACACCACCCTCTCAAGGTGGAGACACGGGTTCGAATCCCGTTGGGGCTGCGAGGAGTGTTCCGCTGGTGATCAGCTTGGAATCCCACCGGATCGGTCGTGCAGCCCGTTCTGCCGCGCGGTTCTGGGCTATTCGGCAAATGCTCCGAATCGGGCGCCCCCAGCATCGCTTGGTGGGAAGGCTTGGAGGCCTTCGGGCGCGTGTTCTGGGCCATCCCCAGTCGTGTTCCAGCGCGCTGATCGTGCCCTCCACGGTTGCCAGAGAGCGGAACCCGGCGTCACTCTCGGGAGGGATAGCAAGTCCATGGTCAGAGACGATGCGAAACAGGCCGGTGAACAGAAAGGCGTCGGGGCTGACTCCGGCGGCGACATGACGTGCACGGAATTGGCCCAGGGTTCGCCGCAGCCGCTCTTCGTCGAGGACGCTCAGGGGCGGCGTACCGGGATGCCCGCGGATTTGAGGCGAACTTGGGGGCCCGCTGGTCTTACGCGGCAAGCTCAAAGGGCGGGTACTCGTCGGTGAGGAGCCCGACGTACGCCTCCACTCGAAGGCAGTAGCGGTAGCTGGCGACGAGGAAGGCCCGGGCCCGCTCCGGGTACTGGCCGGTGATGATGGTGGCGACGGCACCGTAGAGCAGCGTCACGACACTTGCGAGCGTGAGGGCAATCACCACGAAGTAGTGCGGGATGGCGAGGAACCACTTGTAGAGCGGCTTCCACCGGTTGAGGCGGTCGGGATAGGTGATGGTCAGAGCCGTGTGGGCTTCGTGGCCGTCGTCAACCGCGCCGGGCATGAACTCGAACGGTGGGTAGTCATCGTGTAGGGCCAAGGCGTAGCTGACCGCCCGCCACTCGTATCGGTATGTCATGGCGATGGCGTCGAAAAGGGGCCGCGGGATCCGCTCGGTGAACAGGACGGTCACGAGACTGATGATCGTGAGGAGCCATCGGAGGGTGCGCAGAGCGTTGGCGACCGCGAGGTGGGGGATGGCGAGGAGCCACTGCACGAGCGGCCTCCATCGCGCGATGTGCCTATCGGCGTCGAACTGAACGTTGGCTGCGTGTGCGGCGGTGCTCACGGCTGTCTCCCTTTGGAGTAGGTGGGGTAGGTGGGTAGCGGCGCTCGGAGATGGTGGCGCGGCGGCTGTCCCCCCAAGCCG
>DATGKD010000056.1:0-28028 GCA_035294855.1 Acidimicrobiales bacterium | reverse complement strand
CATCGACGTGAACACGGGCAAGAACGTGGGCCGGTCCAACCTGGAGGAGACCGTCTTCAAGAACAACCTGGAGGCGGCCGAGGAGGTCGCCCGCCAGCTGCGCCTGCGTGACATCGGCGGCATCATCGTCATCGACTTCATCGACATGGAGGTGCGCGAGAACCGCGACCGGGTGGGGTCGGCACTGCGCGCCGCGCTGGCGCGCGACAAGACCCGCACCCAGGTGTTCGACATCTCCGAGCTCGGACTCGTCGAAATGACCCGCAAGCGGGTGTCCGAGGGGCTCGTCGAGTCCCTGTCGAGCACGTGCGCCGTGTGCGGTGGGCGCGGGATCGTCCTCGACGAGACCCTGTTGTAGGATCTCTGGGCTATGTACGCGGTGGTGAAGGCCGGAGGCAAGCAGGAGCGGGTGGCCGAAGGGGACCACGTCCTCATCGAGTTGCCTGGCGTCTCCGCGGGGAGCGACCTCGAGCTCGACTGCGTGCTCGTCGTCGACGACGACCGCGTGCTCGCCACCCCGGCCGAGCTTGCCGGTGCCGTCGTGTCCGCCCGGGTGGTGGGGGAGGAGCTCGGCCCCAAGATCCGCGGCTTCACCTACCGCCCGAAGACGCGGCGCCGCCGCCGGTGGGGACACCGCCAGCACTATGCCGCCGTCGAGATCACGTCCATCACGCTGCCCGCCGCTCGCTGAGATCGCAGGAGGTTCTGTCATGTCGAAGACCAAGGGCGGTGGGTCCACCCGCAACGGCCGCGACTCGAAGTCGCAGCGACTCGGGGTGAAGGTCTACGACGGCACCGCGATCCCCGCGGGCGCCATCATCGTGCGGCAGCGGGGCACCCGCTTCCACCCGGGCGAGAACGTGGGCCGCGGTGGGGACGACACGCTGTTCGCCACCGCCGCCGGCGTCGTGCACTACGGCAACCGCAAGGGCCGGCGCGTCGTCGAGGTCCGCGCCGAAGCCTGATCTCCGCCGCCCGCAGGCGGCAGGATGCGCGAGGCCAGATCGTAGGATCGGGCGGGTGGCGGGTTTCGTCGACGAAGCGCAGGTCCACGTCAAAGCCGGTGACGGCGGTGCCGGCGCGGTGTCGTTCCGTCGCGAGGCCCATGTCTCACGGGGCGGCCCCGACGGCGGCGACGGCGGGCGCGGCGGCGACGTGTGGCTCGTCGCCACGACGAACCAAGCGTCGTTGCTCGGCTTCCGCGACCACCCGCACCGCCGGGCCGAGTCCGGCCGCCACGGACAGGGCAAGCGGCGCCACGGTGCCCGGGGCGGAGACCTCGAGGTGCCCGTCCCGGCGGGCACCGTGGTGCGTGACCGTCACGGTGTGCTCCTCGCCGACCTGACACGAGCCGGGGACCGCTGGCGGGCAGCGCGCGGCGGGCGAGGGGGACGAGGCAACGCACGCTTTCTCACCAACCGGCGGCGCGCACCGGCCTTCGCGCAGCAAGGCGAGGCCGGCGACGAGCTGTGGCTCGACCTCGAGCTGAAGCTGTTCGCCGACGTGGCGCTCGTGGGGTTGCCCAACGCCGGCAAGAGCACCCTCATCAGCCGGATCTCGGCGGCGCGCCCGAAGGTGGCCGACTACCCGTTCACCACACTCGAGCCCCACCTGGGCGTGGTGCGCGTCGGGCGTCCCGGGGACGAGACCGAATTCGTCGTGGCGGACGTGCCCGGGATCGTCGAAGGCGCGTCCCAGGGCAAGGGCCTCGGCCACCGCTTCCTGCGCCACACCGAGCGAGCCCGGGCGCTCGTGATCCTCGTGGACCTCGCGTCGACCGAGCACACCCCGACCGAACAGTTGCGCGTGCTGCTCGGCGAGCTGCACCTGTACCGGCCCGACCTCCTCGACCGGCCACGTCTGCTCGTGGGATCGAAGACCGACATCGGCATGACCGAAGGCGACGTCACTGACGCCGCTGGACTGGACCTGCGCATCTCCGCCGTCACGGGCACAGGCGTGGGCGAGCTCGTCAACCGGCTCGCGAGCCTGGTGGCGTCGGCACGCGCCGCCGAAGAGGAACCCGCTGCTTCCATCGTGATCCACCGCCCCCTCGGCGAAGAGGTCGAGGTGACGCGGGCCGCAGACGGGTCGTTCGTGGTGGCCGGGAGGGCGGCGCTGCGGGCGGTGGCGCTGTCCGACCTCACCGACGACGAAGCACTCGACTACGTCCAGCAGCGCCTGCGCCGCCTGGGCGTGGAGCGCGCCCTGGTACGGGCCGGGGTCCGCGACGGCGATCTCGTGCACCTCGGTCCGCTGACGTTCACGTACCGGCCCGACGACGGGGCCATCGACACGACCACAGGGATCGGCACGGTCACGGGCGCAGACATCGACACCGACCGGGCGACCGACCCCCCCACGGGCGCCGCCACGGGTCGCGGACGCGCCCGGCGGGCCCGACGCTGAGGTGGGCGAGGTGACTTCTTGAGCGACGACGGGGTGGTGCCGGGGCAGACGGTGCCCCCACGGGTTGCGGAGCCGACGCGGACCGTCGTGGCGAAGGTCGGATCGTCGTCGCTGACCGCCTCGAACGGGGACATCGACGTCGAGGCCATCGACCGGTTGTGCGCGGAAGTCGCCGAGCTCCACGGTCGAGGTCACAGTGTCGTGCTCGTCACGTCGGGCGCCATCGCGGCGGGATGGTCGGCTCTGGGCGGGGGCCCGAGACCGACAGACCCGGCGGTGCTCCAGGCTGTGTCCGCCGTGGGGCAGCACCGGCTCATGCGCGTGTACGACGACGCGTTGGCGGCTCGGGGCCTGCATGTCGGTCAGGTCCTCCTCGCCCCGCTCGACTTCGTGCACCGCCAGCAATACCTGCACGCCCGGCAGACGCTGGCGCACCTCATCGAACTGGGGGTCGTGCCGGTGGTCAACGAAAACGACGCCACCTCCGACGACGAGATCCGTTTCGGCGACAACGACCGTCTTGCCGCGCTGGTCGCGCACCTCGTGGCGTCCGACCTGCTCGTGCTGTTGACCGACCGTCCCGGGCTGTTGAGCGCCGATCCCCGCACGACCGCGCAGGCGTCGCTCATCGAAGAGGTCGTGGAGGTGGACCAACAATTCGAGGCCATCGCCGGGGGCCCGGGAAGCGTGGTGGGCAGCGGGGGCATGGTGTCGAAGCTCGCCGCCGCCAAGATCGCGTCGTGGTCGGGAGTCGAAACCGTTATCGGTGACGCTCGCCGGCCCGGGGTGCTCACCGGCGCCGTCGAAGGCCGCGCCGTCGGGACGGTCGTGCGGGCGCGGGCCCGGCGGCTGCCCGCGCGTCGGTTGTGGATCGCGTTCGCCGTGGCGAGCGCGGGCACGCTCGTCGTCGACGACGGCGCGCGGCGAGCCGTCGTGGAGCGCGAGGCATCTCTCCTGCCGGTCGGGGTGGTCGCCGTGAAGGGCAGGTTCGACGTGGACGACGCCGTCGAGATCGCCGGGTCCGACGGTGTGGTGTTCGCCAAGGGGCTCGTACGCCACCCAGCCGAGCGCATCGAGTCGTGGCTCGGCCGCCGGACGAGCGAGCTGCCCGAGGGCACCGCGCACGAGATCGTGCACCGCGACGACCTCGTGGTGCTCGTGTGAACGACGAAAAGGTGGCTCGGGCCAGGGCGGTAGCCTGGGGCATGGACGCACGGCCGCTGCAGGAGTTGGGCCGTCGCGCCAAGGAGTCGGCGCGGGCGCTCGCGGTGACGTCGCGGACGACGAAGGACGGCGTCCTCGCCCTCGCCGCCGATCTCGTCGAGCAGCGCGCCGACGACATCCTGGCGGCGAACGCGGCCGACGTCGACGATGCCCGTGACCTGGGTACTGCCGCGCTCGATCGCCTCCGGCTCGACGCCCGGCGCATCGGCCAGATGGCCGACGGTCTGCGGGCGCTCGTCGCCCTGGACGACCCCGTGGGCGAGGTCGCCGAGGCGTGGGACCGCCCCAACGGGTTGCGCGTCGAGCGGGTGCGGGTGCCCCTCGGTGTCATCGGCATCATCTACGAGAACCGGCCCAACGTGACGAGCGACGCCGCCGGGCTCTGCCTGAAGGCCGGCAACGCCACGATGTTGCGGGGCTCGTCGAGCGCCCTGCGCTCGAACGTGGCCATCGTGGGTGCCCTGCGCGAGGCGCTCATCAAGACGGGCCTGCCCGAGGACGCGGTCATCCTCGTCACCGACACGAGCCGGGCCACCGCGGTCGAGTTCATGAGGCTCGACGGCGTCATCGACTGCCTGGTGCCGCGCGGGGGCCACGATCTCGTGGCGTCCGTCAAGGAGCACGCCACGGTGCCGGTCGTGATCGACGGCGACGGCAACTGCCACGTCTACGTGGACCGCGCCGCGGATCTCGCCATGGCCGAGAACATCGTGACCAACGCCAAGATGCAGCGGCCGGGGGTGTGCAACGCCGCGGAGAGCCTGCTCGTGCACCAGTCGGTTGCCGCGCAGTTCCTCCCACGCGTACAACGGGCGCTCGCCGGTGTCGAGCTGGTCGGCGACGAACGGACGGTCGGGTTCCTGCCGGGCATCGCCCCAGCCACCGAGCGGGATTTCGCGGCCGAGTTCCTCGGTCCGAAGCTCTCGGTCGCCGTCGTCGACGACCTGGACGGCGCCATCGCCCATATCGCGCGCTACGGGTCGGGCCACTCCGAGGCGATCGTCACCGCCGACGGCGACGCCGCGGCGCGCTTCTGTTGCGAGGTCGACGCCGCCGCGGTGCTCGTCAACGCCTCGACCCGGTTCGTCGACGGGAGTGAGCTCGGCCTCGGGGCGGAGATCGGCATCTCCACCCAGAAGTTGCACGCGCGCGGGCCCATGGGGCTGCGCGAGCTGACCTGCCTCAAGTACGTCGTCCACGGCGACGGCCAGGTGCGGCAATGACGTGCCCCAGGACGGAGATGGTGCCGCGGTGACGGACGCCACGCTCGGTCCCCTCGGGTTCGCAGAGCCGGGGCCACCCCTGTTCGCCTCGGTGAGCGACGTGCGCGAGCGGCTGGCGTCCGTCGGCTACCTCGCCGACGACGGCATCGCGGGTGTCGTGCACCTTGCTGACCGCCTCGCCAAGCCGGTCCTCGTCGAGGGGCCGGCGGGCACGGGCAAGACGGAGCTCGCCAAGTCGGTGGCCCGGGTCACCGGCAGCCGCCTCATCCGCCTGCATTGCTACGAGGGCCTCGACGAGTCCAAAGCCCTGTACGAGTGGAACTACAAGAAGCAACTGCTGCGCATCCAGGCGCAGCGCGTCACCACCGAGCTGGCCCACGACGGCCACGAGGCCGCGGGTGACGGGTCGGCAGGGGCGACGTGGCAGGAGCTCGAGGAGGACATCTTCTCCGAGGACTTCCTGCTCACCCGGCCGCTGCTCGAGGCGATCCGGTCCCCCGAGCCCGTCGTGCTCCTCGTGGACGAGGTCGACCGGGTGGAGCTCGAGACCGAAGCGCTGTTGCTCGAAGTGCTGTCGGAGTACCAGGTGTCCATCCCCGAGCTGGGCACGGTGCGCGCCGTGCGGATCCCGCTCGTGTTCCTGACGTCCAACAACACCCGTGAGCTCTCCGAGGCCCTGAAGCGGCGTTGTCTGTACCTGCACCTCGACTATCCGACGCTCGAGCGCGAGCGCGAGATCGTGCAAGCGCGCGTCCCGGGGATCACCGAAGAGCTCGCTGATCAGGTGGCGAGGATCGTGCGCTCCCTGCGCACGCTCGAGTTGAAGAAGTACCCGTCGGTGTCGGAGACCCTCGACTGGGCCCGCACGCTCGTGGTGCTGGGCGTCGAGCAGGTCGACGCCGAGCAGGCCAAGGCCACGCTGCACGTGCTGCTCAAGTACCGGAGCGACCTCGAACGCGCGGCCAAGGAGCTGGCCGTCGGCGAGGAGGGCAAGGTCTGAGGACGAGCCGTGCTCGACGTCCTGGCCGGCTTCGTCGGCGAGTTGCGGGCCGCGGGGCTCCCGGTGTCGCTCACCGAGTCGCTCGACGCGGCTGAAGCCGTCCACCACATCCCCCTGGAGGACCGCGAAGCCCTCAAGTACGCGTTGGGCGCCACGCTCGTCAAGTCGTCCTCGCACTGGAAGGCGTTCGAGACGGCGTTCGAGGTGTACTTCTCGCTGCGCGGCCCGGAGTACGACATCGACGACGAGCCCGCCGCGTCCTCGGCCGACCAACAGGCCGACGGCGAAACGCGCCCGGGCGCCGCCCACCACGGCGGTGGCGGTGACCCGTTGTCGGCCGAGGAGCTCGCCGAGATGCTGTTCCGCGCGCTGTTGTCGGCCAACGACGCCCAGGTCGCCGCGCTCGCCCGCCAGGCGGTGAGCCGCTACGCGGGGATGGAGCCGGGGCGCCCGGTGGGCGGCACGTACTACCTGTACCGAACCCTTCGGAACCTCGACTTGGACGGCCTCATGGCGCGCCTCATGGAGAGCGCCCGTGCCGCTGCGCCTGAAGAAGCGTGGACGCCGCTCGAGGAGCGCCTGGCCCGCGACGAGTTCACAGCGCGTCTCGACCGGCTGCGCAAGGAGCTCGAAGACGAGATCCGCAGAAGGCTCGTCGCCGACCGGGGCAGCGAAGCGCTCGCCCGCTCGTTGCGGAAGCCTCTGCCCGAAGAGATCGACTTCATGCACGCGACGCGTGACGAGCTGGCGTCTTTGCGCCGGGCCATCCACCCGCTCACCCGTAAGCTGGCCGTGCGCCTGGCGCGCAAGAGGCGCCACGGGCGGAAAGGGCCGCTCGACTTCCGTTCCACGGTGCGCCATTCGCTGTCGACGGGCGGCGTTCCGGTCGACCCCAAGTTCCGCTACCCGCGTCCCGCCAAGCCCGAGATCATCGTGATCGCGGACATCTCCGGGTCGGTGGCTGCCTTCGCCCGGTTCACACTGCACCTGGTGCATGCCATCAGCTCCCAGTTCTCGAAGGTGCGCAGCTTCGTGTTCATCGACGGAATCGACGAGGTGACCCGGTTCTTCGAAGGCGTGGAGGACGTCACCGAGGCCATCCACCGGATCAACACCGAGGCGGACGTGGTGTGGGTGGACGGGCACTCGGACTACGGGCACGCCCTGTCGGTGTTCTTCGAACGGTGGGGCGAGGAGATCACCCCGCGCACGAGCGTGCTGCTGTTGGGCGACGCCCGGAACAACTACCACGCCTCGCAGGCCTGGGTGGTGCAGGAGATACGCCACCGCGCCCGCCACGTCTACTGGCTCAACCCCGAGCCCCGCGCCTACTGGGGTACCGGCGATTCCATCCTGGGCGAGTACGCCGTGCACTGCGACGACGTCTTCGAATGCCGCAACCTGCGTCAGCTCGAGACCTTCGTGGCAGAGCTGGCGTGAGCGGACCGCCGCCGGGGGTCCGCACGACGCCACCGCCGGACACCGAAGCCACCCGCGTCGTCCTCATCCGCCACGGCGAGTCGGCGTGCAACGTGGCGGGAGTCGTGGGCGGTCACACCGGATGCACCGGGTTGTCGCCCCGGGGACGGCTCGAGGCGTCCGCGCTGTGCACGCGGCTGCTCGAGACCAGCGAGCTGGCGGGGACAGATGGGTTGTACGCCAGCGTGCTCGCCCGGGCGCGCGAGACCGCATCGATCATCGCTCCTGGTGTGGGCGGCCAGCTCGCCGCGACCGACTGCGACCTGTGTGAGCTCCATCCCGGCGACGCCGACGGCCTGTCGTGGGACGAGTTCCGCACGACCTACGGCGAGCCCGACTGGGACGAGGACCCCGACGCGCTCGTCGCACCGGGCGGAGAGAGCTGGACCGGCTTCGTGACCCGGGCCTCGGCCGCCGTGGAGCGTCTGGCGCATGCTCACCAGGGAGGCCTGGTCGTGGTGGTGTGCCACGGCGGGGTCATCGAGGCCACCATGCTGAGGTTCCTGCCGGTGGCCGCGCACCGCGGCCGCCTGCGCTTGCCGACGGACTACACGTCGCTCACCGAGTGGGAGCTGGGTCCCTTCGGTTGGCGGCTCGTGCGCTACAACGACGCCGCGCACCTGCGCGTGCTCGACAGGGAGAGCCGGGGGCCTCAACAGGCCCAGTCACCTCAACAGGCCCAGTCACCTCAACAGGCATAGTCACCGTCGAGGCTCTGGCCGTTCGCCTGGTCGGTGTACTGCGTGACCCACACCGGGCCGGTGGGCAACCGGTCGTTGTGCGCAGACGCGTACGACCGGATGTTGGCGCAATTGCCCGGGCCGTCGTTCGTCCACCACGCGATCCATGTGGGCACCGCGGGCTGGTAATTGCCGACGATGCCGTTCCACGTCCCGGGGCTCGTGTACACGCCGACGTTGTTCACACCCTGGTCCCGCAGCGCGTTGATCCCGCCCTGCACGGTTGCGGCGTTCGCCTGGGTGTCCGACGACCAGCTCGGGTCGGGCTCGATGTCCAGCCACCACGTGACGAGGGGGTTCACCCCGGTCCGCTGGGCGTACTGGAACGACTGGAGCGTCGACTCGTAGCCGAAGTCGCACTGCGTGGCGTAGGTGCCGCCGCAACCCGGCTCACCGGGGGGCGAGCCACCTGACCACCCCACCATGTAGACGTACAGGTTGAGCCCCGCGCCCGCCCAGTGGGCCTCTTGGGAGAGACACGGGTTCGGGGCCCCGCCTCCGTCCCCGGTGGACTGGACGATGCCGATCGTGTGGCCCGACGGCAGGGCCATGTTGCAGCTGGGAGGGTTCTCCTGGAACACCGACACGTCGTAGCCGTACGAGCCGGACGGGTAGACGCCGCCGCCGACGGCCGAGCCCGACGCGGGGCCGTCGGCCATGGCCACCATGGGCCGTGCCAGCTGCTGCGGCGCGGAACCGAAGTAGCCGGCGTCGCCGAATGAGGTGACCGCGCCGTTGGTGTCGGTCAGCCAGTACCCCCCAGGGTCAGCCGCCGCCATGGCCGCGACGGGGCGAGACAGCGCGTGCCCGCCGAGCGAGCCGAAGTACCCGGCGTCTCCGAAGGCGAAGATCCCGCCGTCGGACGCCACCATCCAGTAGCCGCCGCCGTCCGGTGCGGCCGCGCCCACGACGGGCCGCACGAGAGGTGTGGACCCCATCGACCCGTGGAATGGCGCGTCCCCGAACGCGAACACTCCACCATCGGACGCAAAGAGCCAGTAACCCCCGCCGTCGGGGGTGCTCGCCATGGCGACGATCGGACGGTTCAGGACCACCGAGCCCATCGACCCGAAGAACGGCGCGTCGAAGGCGAACACCCCGCCGTCGGACGCCACGGTCCAGTACCCGCCGGTGGCCGGATCTGCCGCGATGCCCACCATCGGACGGTTGAGCGGGGTGCCCCCCATGGAACCGTGGAACCGTGCACTGCCGAACGAGAACACGCCGCCGTCCGACGCCACGGTCCAGTAGCCCTTGCCGTCCGCGCCGAACAGGTCGGTCGTGGGGGCGATGCCCACCATCGGTTGGTTCAGGGGGACGCCGCCCATCGAGCCGTAGAAAGGCAGGCCGCCGAAGGCGAACACCCCGCCGTCCGAGGCCACGGTCCAGTACGCGGGGACGGACTGGGAGGACGTGAGCGCCGCATGCCGCACGCGTGGCCGAGCGTCGCCGGAGCTCGCCGGCGTGGCGGACGTGACCATGGCGGCCAGGATCAGCGTCGCCACCACGGCGAAGCGCAGCGCCGCGCTCACCGCGCGCCGCACCGAGCTCGCGCCCGCAGGGAAGTGGGGAAGTGCTGCCATGGCGTTGTATGCAGAAAGTGAGTGCGAAGCAGGTCGTGGTAGCGAAAGGCCGATTGCTGCGACGTCGACCGCGGACGGCCAACGTGCGCCCTCTGCGCCGGTGACCCGTAACGCGCGTCTACGCGAATTGGACTGCCATTTTCCCCGGCCGCGGGTAACGAAAGCAATCACCGTTGTCGTCGCCCCGCTCACCTGCACCTACGCGTCGAATCGGGGGCGCGTCGAGGTGGCTGTCCCCGTCGGGCGACGGCTCAGGTGCGCAGCATCTCCGCGACGCGAAACGCCAAGTCGATGGCCTGGCGGGCGTTGAGTCGCGGGTCGCACGTCGTCGTGTAGCGCTCGTGCAACTGGTTCTCGGCGATGTCGCCGTCGCCACCGAGGCATTCGGTGACGTCGTCGCCAGTGAGCTCGAGGTGGACGCCGCCCGGCCACGTGCCCACGCGCCGGTGGGCGTCGAAGAACCCGCGCAGCTCGGCCAGGATGTCGTCGAATCGGCGGGTCTTGCGCCCGTCGCTGACGAAGGTGTTCCCGTGCATGGGGTCGCACGCCCAGACCACGGGGTGACCCGAGGCCGCCACCGCCTCGAGAAGCGGTGGCAGCGCTTCCGCCACGGCGGAAGCCCCCATGCGGGTGATGAGCGTCAGGCGTCCCGGCCGGCGATCGGGGTCGAGCGCGTCGCACAGCTCGAGCAACTCGTCGGTCGTGACGTGGGGGCCGACCTTGCAGCCGACGGGATTGTGGATCCCCGACAGGAAGTCGACGTGCGCGCCGTCGAGCTGGCGCGTGCGCTCGCCCACCCAGAGCATGTGGGCAGAGCAGTCGTACCAGTCGCCGGTGAGCGAGTCGCGCCGGGTGAGCGCCTCTTCGTACCCGAGGATGAGCGCGTCGTGGCTCGTGTAGAAGTCGACCTGGTGCAGCGACTCCTCACCGCCGAGCTCGATGCCACACGCCCTCATGAAGCGCAGCGCGCGGTCGATCTCCGACGCGATCTGCTCGTAGCGGCGCCCTTCGTCGCTCGTCGCCACGAACTGCTGGTTCCAGAGGTGCATTTGGGACAGGTCCGCGAAGCCGCCCTTCGTGAACGCCCGCAGCAGGTTGAGCGTCGACGCCGACTGGTGGTAGGCGGCGACGAGTCGTCGGGCGTCGGGCACGCGGGCTGCGGCATGGGGAGCGTCGTCGTTGACCATGTGGCCGCGGAAGACGTCGAGCTCGACGTCGCCCACCTTCTCGGTGGACGCCGTGCGAGGCTTGGCGAACTGCCCGGCGATGCGCCCCACCTTCACCACCGGGACGCCCGCCCCGTAGGTGAGCACCACGGCCATCTGGAGGATGACCTTGAGCTTGTCCCGGATGCCGTCGGCCGAGAACTCCGAGAACGACTCGGCGCAGTCACCCGCCTGCAGCAGAAAGGCCTGTCCCTGCGCCACGTCCCCGAGCGAGCTCACGAGGTGGCGGGCCTCGCCCGCGAACACGAGCGGGGGCAGCGCGGCGAGTTCCTTCATGACGTGTTCGAGCCCGTCTTCGTCGGGCCAGACGGGTTGCTGGGCGGCGTGGTGCTCGCGCCAGCGCTGCGGGCTCCATTCGGGCGGGCTCACGGCGCACCAGGTTAAAGGCTCGCCGCGTACGCTCGGGGACGGTGGACGGCGGGAGAGGGGACGAAGCCGGGCCCGGCAGGGCACATCGGAAGCGGGTGGGGGTATTCGGGGGCACCTTCGACCCCGTCCACGTCGGCCATCTGGTCGCCGCCACGTGGGCACGACAGGCACTCGAGCTCGACCGCGTCCTGTTCGTGGTGGCCGGCCAGCCCTGGCAGAAGGTCGGCACGCGGGCCGTCACCCGGGCGGAGGACCGCTACGAGGTCGTGCGGGCCGCGGTCGAGGGGATCGAAGGGCTCGAAGCGTCGCGGCTCGAGATCGAGCGCCCCGGGCCGAGCTACACGGCGGACTCCGTCCGCGAGCTCGCCGCCGTCGACCCCGATGTCGCGCTGTATCTCATCGTCGGCGCGGACGTTGCCGCCGACCTCGACTCCTGGCAGCGGGTCGGCGAAGTGCGCGACGCGGTAACGCTCGTGGTCGTCGAGCGCGCGGGCCTGGACGCCGACGCCGACCCCGCCGGCTGGAAGGTCGAACGGGTGCGCATCCCGCGCCTGGACATCTCCTCCAGCCAACTCCGGCAACGCCTCGCCGACGGGCGTTCGGTGCAATTCCTCGTCCCCGACGCGGCCATCCGTTGCATTCTCCGGCTGGGTCTGTACGCTGGCAGCAGATGAGTCGTCCGTCCACCGTTCGCCCGCCAGCGGCCGACCGCCGCGTGTGCGTGACGGATCGACCGGGGTGATCGTGGCGGTACCCGCCGCATGAGCGCATCCGCCGAGCGGACGTCGGCGGACAGCGGGCGAGAGGCCCTGCCGGACGCAGCCATCACGGCCGCCCGGGTCGCGGACGACAAGCTGGGCACGGACACCGTCGTCCTCGACATGCGCGAGGTCCTCGACGTCACCGACGCCTTCGTGATCACCGCGGGTCGCAACACGCGTCAAGTGCGCACCATCGTCGAGGAGGTCGAGCGCGAGCTGAAGGCGTCAGAGGGTCGCTCGCCCTGGGCGGTCGAGGGACTGCGCGACCTGACGTGGGTCCTCATGGACTACGGCGACTTCCTCGTCCACGTCTTCCGGGACGACGCACGCGCCTATTACGACCTCGAGCACCTCTGGGGCAACGCGCCCAAGTTGGCAGTGCAGGACGTCACCGCGGGCCGTCGCACTCTCGATTGACGAGGGCGACTGACGAAGGCGACCGGACAGGACGCGTTCGGCACCGGCGTCAGGCGGGCGTCGGGTTCGTCGTCGGCGCCAGCGACGTGAATTGGGAGGTGTTCGCCACCGGGACCTGCGCGCCGCTCGCCACCGGGACCTCGACGGGCTGGCCGTCGAGTTGGAACATGACGCCTGTGACCCCCGGGACCGCCGACGCCGTGAACACCACCTGGGCCACCGCCTGGATCTGCGGAGGGCCCACCAGCTGACCGAACGTCGTGCCCAGGTTGACGGTGGCGACGCCCCCGCTGATGGTCGCGCCGAGCACGGTCGTCTGGGCGGGGATGGCGCTCAGCAAGCCGGAAGCCGCCTCGGCGTCGGTGGGGCCGAGGACCAGCGCGCCCATCACCGTGAAGAGGTCGGGTGCGGACACCGGCACGTCGCGCTGGCGGGGGACCACGTGGCCGTCGGCCCCCATCAAGAAGATGGTCACCGGGACCTCGATGGGTGACGGCGTCGAGGTGGAGGTGCTGGTGGGAGTGGACGGGTCGAGCAGGTTGAACGGCACGCCGCTACGACTCAGCGCCGCGGGCTGCGCGTCGATCGGGACACCGCACGACCCGAGGAGAAAGGCGGCGGCGATGGTCGCCGCGGCACCGACGATCCTGACCGGCACGCTCCGGCGCGTCATCGCTTCGCCGGTCGTCGGGCCGACTGGTGACCGGAGGGGTCATCACCGTCAGCGGGCGCGCCGTCGTGGCCGTCCTCGTTCCCGTCCGTGACCTCGTCACGAACCGTCGCCGGTACCGCGGGCGGCATCGCGCCCCGGGCGCACCCGGCTGCGCTGTCGGGGTCGTCGGAGTCGTCGGGGGACGCGGTCGCTGCGGCCAGCACCGGGAGCTCCACCACGAACCGGTTCTCCGCGCCTCGTCCGCCGTCCACGGTTCCGCCGGAATCGTCGCCCTCGACCCACACGCGGCCACCGTGCAGGCGGACGTGTTCGGCCACGAGCGACAGGCCGAGACCGGTGCCATTGGTGGCACCCCGCTGGCCGGCTGCCTGGCCGCGGTAGAAGCGCTCGAACACCCGTTCGCGCTCCGCGGGGGCGACCCCGGGCCCCCGGTCCGCCACCACGAGCCGCACCCCGCCGTCGCTCGGCTCCACCCCGATGCGCGTGACGCCTCCGGCGTGCTGAGCGGCGTTGGCCACCAGGTTGGCGACCACCCGTTCGATGCGGCGCTTGTCGACTTGCAGCCGCGCGCCCGCCACCTTCGGGTCGACCTCGACGGGAACCCCGGCGGCGCCCCCCGCGGTCGCCGCCTGGCGCGCCAGCTCGCCGACGTCCACCTCGTCGAGCAACAGTTCGGCGGAGCCCGTGTCCACGCGGCTGATCTCCATCAGGTCGTCCACCATGTGCTGGAAGCGCCGCAGCTCTGCGGCGAGCAGGTCGAGCGCGTGCCCGGTGCGCTCGGTCATCTCGTCACGATGGGATTCGAGGACCTCCAGCGAGGTGGCCAAGGTGGTGAGGGGCGAACGCAGCTCGTGGCTCACGTCGGAGGTGAAGCGCTCTTCGTGCGCGATCCGCTCCTGCAGCGCATCGGTCATCCGGTTGAACGAGGAGGCCAGGGCGGACAGCTCGCGGTCGTCGTCGGCCACCAGGCGCACGTCGCGGCTCCCCGCGGCGATGGTCTCCGCCGTCTTCGACACCTGCGCGAGGGGCCGCAGCACGCGACCGCTCGCCCATCGCCCGATGACGGCCCCGGCCACGGTCGTCACGAGCGCTGCGCCTGCCAGCGCGAGCGCGAGAATGCGCAGCGTCCGGCTCAGCTCGTCGAGCGAGAACACCTCGAAGTACGCCGCGTCGACGCTCGGGATCGGTACGCCGACCGCGAGTTGCGGCGTGTTCGCCAGGGCGAAGTGCTGCGTGGCGGGCGTGCCGGTCAGCACGAGCTGGCGTAGCGACAGCGGAATGGCGTGCTCGCCGACCGATATGGAGGTCGCGTACCACTGTCCCTTCAGCTCGAGCACCGAACGCGAGCCCGGCACGGTGTCCAGCGAGTCGAGGAGCTGGGTGATGTCGGGGCTGGCGGAGCGAAGCGTGGTGCGCGCCAGCGAGGCGTTGACGTAGGCCTGGCGCAGGATGGCGCTCTGCCGCTCGTTCAACACGAATTGTCGGGCCGTAAAGTACGTGAGCCCGGCCATCGTCGCCGACAGCGCCAGTGCGCCGAGGCCGAAGGTCACGGTGACCCGCGCGCGCAGCCCGAGGCGCGCCCGGCGGCGTCGCGGGCGCCACGGTGCGCCTGCCTGCTCGGTCAGGCGCACCGTGTCCGACAACCGGTGACGCGAAGCGAACATCGGTCGGCCCCTCAGACGGCGAGCTTGTAGCCCATCCCTCGCACCGTCAGGATGTGGCGGGGATTGGCCGCATCGGGCTCCACCTTGATGCGAAGCCTCCGGATGTGCACGTCGACGAGCCTCCCGTCGCCGAAGTAGTCGTAGCCCCACACCCGGTCGAGCAGCTGCTCACGCGAGAGCACCTTGCCCGGGTTGGCCGCCAGTTCGCACAGGAGGCGGAACTCGGTGCGCGTGCAGTGCACCTCGTGTCCGGCGCGTCGCACGGTGCCTTCGTCGGGACGGACCTCTACGTCGCCGAATGTGAGCATGTCCGGATCGTCCACCGACCTCGTCCGGCGCAGCAGCGCCCTGATGCGCGCCGAGAGCTCCTTGGCCACGAAGGGCTTGGTGACGTAGTCGTCCGCGCCGGCTTCGAGCCCCGCCACGACGTCGTGGGTGTCGGTGCGAGCCGTCACCATGATCACCGGCACCGCGCTCGACCGGCGCAGCTGGCGACACGTCTCGAAGCCGTCCATGCCGGGGAGCATGAGGTCGATGAGCACGACGTCGGCGGCGGTCTCGCCGAAGCGCTCCAGGGCTGTCTCGCCGGACCCCGACTCGTCGACTTCATAGCCCTCGTCCTCGAGGGCGAGCCGCATCGAGGCCCGGATCCGCTCGTCGTCTTCGACGAGCAGGATTCGGCTGCTCATCGCCGTCCGCTCACGGCTCGCTCCCTCCTCGGGCCCCGTTCGCCCGCCGGGGGTGAGCCGGGGGCGCTCAGGTCAGCCAGATCTGGTTGGCCCAGATGGTCCCCACCAGCATGCCGTACGCCTTCGCCCCCGAGGGCGTCGTGGGGTTGTTGAAGTTCTGCACCTTGGCGTTGGCCACGACCGCCCAGACCGTGCGGTCGTTCCAGATGTAGGGCAGGTCCTGGTTCAGCTTCTTGGCGATGTTCTGGTACGCCGTGGCCCGCACCGTCGGGTCGGTGGACCGCCGTCCCTCCTGGAGGAAGACCTCGATCTCGGGGTCGTTGTTGCGGGCGAAGTTGGGGGCGATCGCCGTCGGCCCCGTCCCGAAGATCTCGGTCGGGCTCCACCACAGGTAGTTGAGGTCGGGGTCCACCGCCGCGAACTGGCGCCACCCCACGGTCTGGTAGCCGCCGTCGAGCGCCAGGTTGATGACGTCGGCCTGCTGCACCTGGGTGATCGACACCTGCATGCCCACCTGCTGGAGCTGGTTCTGGAGGTACTGCGCGGCGACGAGCGAGTGGGCGTCGGTCGTGGTGGCGTACGAGAACGACACCGGCTTGCCGAGGTCGTGCTCGACCTGTTGGATGAGCTGCCTGGCGGCGCTCGGGTTGTACGCGGGATAGCCGGCGTCCTGGACGTAGAAGGGCGTGCCGGCGACGAAGGGCTGGTTGGTCGGCGGGTTGACACCCTTGTCCACCACCTGGGAGAACTGGCGCGGGTTGATGGCCATGGCCATGGCCTGCCGCACCCGGATGTCGTTCACCGGCGGGTTCTGGGTGTTGATCTGGATGAAGTTCATGTCGGGCTGGCCCACGATGTGCCGGGTGTCGTCGACGTACCCGTAGCTGGTGTCCGATTGGAACTGGAGGATGCTGCCGGGGAGCGTCGTGTGCATGATGTCGATCGTCCCCGCCTGCAGCGAGTTGGCCCGTTGCTGGCCGTCGGTGATCGGCTTGTACGTGATCTGGTCGAGGTAGGGCAGACCCGACCGCCAGTAGTTGGTGTTACGGACCGCGGTGAAGTGGTCGTTCGGCACCCACTCCTTGAAGCGGAACGGTCCCGTGCCCACGGGGTTCTTCGTCCCGTTCGGGTTCGAGGCCATGGACGGGGCGATGATGTACCCCGGCTGGCCGCCGATGCCGCCGGCCAGGTAGGCGGGGAAGGGCACCCACGGTTGCTTCAGGCTGATGACGACGGTGTTCGGGGTCGGCACCGAGATGTTGGTCACGGTGTTGAACGTGAGGCCCAACAGGCCCTTGATGAAGTGCTCGAGGCTGCCGGCGATGGCTGCCCCGTCGCACGGCGTGCCGTCGTGGAACATCACGTTGGGGCGCGCCGTGATCGTCCACTCGGAGTAGTCGCCGTTGGGGGTGACCGACTGGGCCAGGTAGGGCTGGACGCTGCCGTCGTCGGCCAGGATGGTGAGTGGGTCGAAGACGGTGCGCGCGTAGAGGATGCCCGTCTCGTCGAACCGGCCCGTCGCCGGGTCGAAGCCCTGCTCCTCGGCTTCCACCCCGAACACGAGCGAGCCGCCTTTCTTCGGCGTGCCCGTGGCGATGCCGTTGCGTTGCCCGCTCGACAGCGAACCTCCCGAGCCGCCGCCGCCCGAGCCGCACGCGCTCAGGACACCCCCACCCGCGCCGGCCACGCCGACACCTGCGGCGGTCGCCACACCGCGAGCCAAGAAAGATCGGCGGTCGATGCGCTTAGGCACTGTCGGAACCCCCTTCGGGGCGATCAGGCCTCGATCTGCGCGGCCGCGCGGCCTGCGCCCCTGCCGCGCTGGACAATAGCGTCGCTCGAGCCCGAAGACGGGTACGGTGACCCGATGGCCTGGGCGCTCGACGCGTTTGCCCGGTCGTTGGGTGGGCAGGCCGCGGCCACCGGACGTGCGTACGTGACCGACGTGGAGGCCTTTGTGGCGTGGGCCGAACGCTCCGGCGCTCGCGATCCCGCCGACGTCGACCGGCTGCTGTTGCGCCGGTACCTGGCGTACCTCACGACCCGGCGCTACGCGCGCACGAGCGTGGCCCGCAAAGCAGCCGCGCTGCGCAGCTACTTCGCGTGGCAGCGGCGCCGGGGGCAGATCGGTGCCGATCCCGCCCGCCGGCTGCAGGTGCCCGGCGGGGGGGCGCGCTTGCCCCGGGTCCTCGACCGCAGGGAGCTCGCCGAGATGTTCGGTGCACGCCCGGCCGCGTCCATCGCCGCGGCGCAGTCGCAGCCGCAGCCGCAGCCGCAAGGCGGTTCATCCGCCGACGGGCCGGCAGCAGTCGGGCTCGAGGAGGCGGTGGCGGACCGGGACCTCGCCGTGCTCGAGCTGCTCTACGGGTGCGGGCTGCGCGTGGGTGAGTTGTGCGGCCTCGACATGCCTGACGTGGACGTGCGCGCCGCCGTGGTCGACGTGTTCGGGAAGGGCGGCCGTGAGCGGCGCGTCCCCATGCACGAGCGCTGCGTGGCAGCGGTGGAGCAGTGGGAGAAGCACGCGCGCCGGCTCCTCGTGACCGCCGACAGTCCCGAGGAGGCGCTGTTCCTCAACCGGCGCGGTCGTCGGCTCTCACCGCGCGACGTCCGGCGCATCCTCGACCGGTGGGCGCCGGCCCCCACCCATCCGCACGCCCTGCGCCACAGCTTCGCCACGCACCTGCTCGACGGGGGCGCGGACCTGCGAGTTGTCCAGGAGCTCCTGGGACACGCCAGTCTGCAGACCACGCAGGTCTACACTCATGTGAGCAAAGACCGACTGCTCTCGGTTTACGGAGCAACTCATCCCCGGGCCTAGGGGGGGGCGGTGACCACCGACGACGACGGCGCTACAGCCCGCCTGTGGGCCGAGTACAAGAAGAAGGGCGATCGCCATATCCGCGATCAGCTCATCGTCCTTTACTCACCGCTCGTGAAGTACGTGGCCGCCCGGGTCGCGGTGGGCCTCCCGCAGCACGTGGACGGCTCTGACCTGGTCAGCTACGGCATCATCGGCCTCATCGACGCCATCGACCGCTACAACCCCGGGCGCCAGGTGAAGTTCGAGACCTACGCCATCCCGCGCATACGGGGGGCGATCATCGACGAGTTGCGGGCCATCGACTGGGTGCCGCGTTCGATCCGGGCGAAGGCGCGCGCGGTCGAGCAGGCGTACGCGGCGCTCGAAGCCAACCTGCTGCGGACACCCACCGACGCCGAGGTCGCCGCCGAGCTGGGCATGGCCGAGCAGGACCTCCAGGAGATCCTCCGCCAGATCTCGTTCGTCGGCGTCGCCGCGCTCGACGAGGTGTTCATGGTGGGCGGCGACCGCAGCGACCGCACGACCCTGGGCGACACCATCCCCGATGCCACCGCGGGCCCGGTGGCGCTCTTCGAGGACAAGGAGTCGAAGGAGATCCTCGCCCAGGCGATCATGCAGCTCGCCGACCGGGAACGCACCGTCCTGTCGCTGTACTACTACGAAGGCCTCACGCTCGCGGAGATCGGCGAGATCTTGGGCGTGACCGAAAGCCGCGTCTGTCAGATCCACACCAAGGCGGTGCTGCAGTTGCGGGGGCGCCTGAGCGACCGGGCGCAAGGCACTCCGGACGCGAGGGGCCGGCGGGCCGCGGGTGGCCGCCGCAGCCGGGCAGGCGCAGCAGCCACCGGCTGAACCTCGACCTCCGCCGGGTCGTCCCGTCACCCCTGTCGGATAGCATGGCTCGGCCCACCGCCCGGTGGGACAGCCAAGCAACCACTCTGCACCCGGGTACGTCCACGGTCGCCGTTCAGGCGCAGCACCCGGGGAAGGACAACCGATGGGAGGACCCGCCGTGGCCGTCGTCACGACCCGGCAGCTGCTCGAGGCCGGGATGCATTTCGGCCATCAGACGCGCCGGTGGAACCCGAAGATGCGCCGCTTCATCCTGGGCGAGCGCAACGGGATCTACATCATCGACCTCAAGAAGACCCTCGAAGGGCTCCAAGAGGCCTACTCCTATGTGCGGGATCTGATCGCCAAGGGGGGCGTCGTCCTGTTCGTCGGGACGAAGAAGCAGACCCAGGGCCCGATCGCCACGTACGCCAAGGCGTGCGGCATGCCGTACGTCAACGAACGGTGGCTGGGCGGCATGCTGACCAACTTCGCCACGATTTCCTCGCGGGTCGGCAAGCTGCGCGAGTACGAGGCCATGGAGCGCGCGGGCGACTTCGATGCCATGCCCAAGAAGGAGGGCCTGCGTCACCGCCGTGAGCTCGAGAAGCTGCGCCGCAACCTGGGCGGCATCCGCGACCTCGACCGTTTGCCCGACACCATCTTCGTGATCGACACGAAGAAGGAGCACATCGCCGTCACCGAGGCCAACAAGCTCGGGATGCCGATCGTGGCGGTGGTCGACACGAACTGCGACCCCGACGTCGTCACGTACGTGATCCCCGGCAACGACGACGCCATCCGCTCAGGGGCGCTCATGTGTCGTGTCATGGCCGAGGCGGTCATGGAGGGGAAGTGGGTGTCCGATCACCGGGCCGCTGCGCAGCCGGCGGACCAGGCGACGCCCGCGGCTCCCGCCCGCCGCCCTCAGCGGGCGCCGCGCGGCGCGTTGCGGGCCGATGCGCCGGCCGCCACGATGCCGCCCGACGCCGGCAACGGGGGGTCGTCGGGCGGCGACCGCGTCCCGGCCGCGACCGCCCCAGCGCCCGAAGCCGCCGCCCCAGCGCCCGAAGCGACCGCCCCAGCGCCCGAAGCCGCCGCTCCTGCGCCCGAAGCCGCCGCTCCTACTCCGCAGACGGCGGCGCCGACAGCCGAGACACCACCCGAGGGAGGGTGACGCCATGGCGTCGTTCACGGCCAAAGACGTCCAGGCACTGCGCCGCTCGACCGGCGTCGGCATGTTGGACGCCAAGCGCGCCCTGGAAGAGTCGGAAGGCGACATGGAGAAAGCGCGGCTGTGGCTGCGCGAGCGAGGCAAAGCGCAGTCGGCGCGCCTCGCCGACCGGGAGGCCTCCCAAGGTGCGGTCGCGCTCGCGGTGACCGGACGCGCCGCGGCGATCGTGGAGCTGCGGTGCGAGACCGACTTCGTCGCCAAGGCGGAGAGCTTTGTCAATCTGACCGACGAGCTCGCCCAGCTGGTCGCCGGTCGCGGCGAGGACGCGGTCGCCGAGCGTGCCGATGCGATCGACGATCTGCGGACCACGCTCAAGGAGAACATCAACGTCGGCCAGGTGGTCCGCTTCGAGACGGGAGCGGACTCGGTAGTCGGCACCTACCTGCACATGCAGTCAGGCCGCGGGGTGAACGCGGTGCTGGTGGAGATGCGGGGGGGTTCCGACGAGCTCGCCCACGACGTGGCGGTGCACGTGGCGTTCGCCCGTCCCACGTACCTCCGCCGCGAGGACGTCCCCCACGAAGAGGTGGAGGCCGAGCGCGCCACTGTCGAGCGGATCTCGCGCAACGAGGGCAAGCCGGAAGCGGCGCTGCCCAAGATCGTGGAGGGTCGCATGAACGGCTGGTTCAAGGAGCGGGTGCTCCTCGACCAGCCGTACGCCCGGGACGAAAAACGCACGATCGCCGAAGTCGTACAGGGCGCGGAGATCGTGCGCTTCGCGCAGGTCGTTGTCGGCAACTGACAGCGCCGGCGTGGACCCGAGGTCCACGGCCGTGGCCGACATCTCAGCGGCGCCGGACGCGCTCCGCCGGCGCCGGCTGGTCCTCAAGATGTCCGGTGAAGCACTCGCCTCGTCGGCGTCCGACGAAACCATCGACGCCAACGTGGTCGAGCGTTTCGCACGGGAGATCACCCTCGCCCGCGCCGAGCTCGACATCGAGCTCGCCATCGTGGTGGGCGGGGGCAACATCTGGCGCGGCACGATCGGCGAAGGCCAAGGCCTGGACCGCACCACCTCCGACACCATGGGCATGCTGGCCACGGTGATCAACGCGTTGGCGTTACAGGACGCCATCGAGCGTCACGGCCAGCCGACGCGGGTGCTGTCGGCGATCCAGATGGCCGAGGTCGCCGAGCCCTACATCCGTCGACGCGCCGTGCGCCACTTGGAGAAAGGGCGCGTGGTGATCTTCGCCGCGGGCATGGGGAACCCTTACTTCACCACCGACACCTCGGCGGCCCTGCGGGCGGCGGAGATCGAAGCCGAGGTGCTCCTCAAAGGGACCCATTCGGGGGTGGACGGCGTCTACAGCGCGGACCCCAAGCTCGACACCACCGCGCGCCGGTACGACGAGCTCAGCTTCATGGACGTCGTGAACCAGGACCTGCGGGTGATGGACCTGACGGCGATCACCTTCTGCAAGGACAACCGGCTGCCGGTGCTGGTGTTCGACCTCATGGGCCCAGGGAACCTCCGCCGTGCGCTCGCCGGCGAGGAGATCGGTACGCTGATCCGGTGACAGACGACGAGCTCTCGGGGGTAGTGCTCGCCGACGCCAGAGAGCGGATGGACAAGGCCGTCACCCACACGCAGGCCGAATTCGCCGGCGTGCGCAGCGGGCGTGCGGCGGCCGGCATCGTGGAGCACCTCCGGGTGGATGTCTACGGCACGGAGGTCGAGCTGCGGACGATCGCCGGCCTGAGCGTTCCCGAGGCGCGCCTGCTCGTGATCTCGCCGTACGACAAGTCGACGCTGTCGAGCATCGAGAAGGCGATCCAAGCCTCTGACATCGGCATCACGCCGTCCAACGACGGCGCCGTCATCCGCCTCAGCTTTCCGCCGCTCACCGAGGAGCGGCGCAAGGAGCTCGTCAAGGTGGTGCGGCACAAGGCGGAAGAAGGACGCGTGGCGGTGCGCAACCTGCGGCGGTCGGCGCGCCACGAACTCGAAGGACTGGAGCGCGACGGCGAGCTCTCCTCGGACGAGCTCGAGCGGGTGGAGCGTGAGCTCGACAAGCTCACCCACGACATGGTGGCCGCCATCGACAAGTTGCTCGGTCACAAAGAGCACGAGCTCCTCGAGATCTGAGGCAGCGAGAGCTCGTGGCGGGAGGGGACGTGGACGATCGCGAGGACTTGGACAGCGAAGCGGAGCCGCCGACCGAGCCCGTGTCCGAACGCGTCCGGATATTCGGCGCCCAGCCGGCCTCCTCGGCTGCGGACCGAGACGTCGTCGACAGCGACGTCGAGGACGCCACCTCGGAGATGACCACCGGCCCTCTGTCCGATCTGAGTGGGAACGACGAGCAGAGCAGTGCCCGTACGGGCGCCACGGCGGGGAGCGGGCCCCCGGAGATGCAGCACTGGACCGATCCTCCGACGGGCCAGGTTCCCGCCGTGCTCGACCGTCGCGGTGGAGCAGGCGACGGCGGGCCGGGGTGGAGCGCGGCAGGAGACACGGGGCCCGCGTGGCGCGAGCACGAGCACGAGTGGGACGACAGCGGCTTCGACCCGTCGTTGCTGGCGGACGATTCCACGGCCCTGGGCGCGCTCGGCGAAGCACCCGTCGAGGAACGGCGGCCTTGGGAGTTCGACGACCTCGGTGCGGCGTCCGGTCCGGCAACCGCCGGCCACCGGATGTCGGCAGATTCCATCTCCAGGGAACCCATCTCCAGCGAACCCATCGCCGAGAACGGCGCGACCGCCGACGACGGCGGCGGCTGGTGGGACGAGGACGACCCCGACCGGCAGGACGCGCGCGCTGAATCCGAGGAGCGGGGGACCGAGGCCCCGCTCGAAGATGCGAGCAGGGGCGAGCGCAACCGAGCACAGAGCCGAATCGTCGAGCCCGCGCCCGCGGGCACGCGCGCCGAGGAGGGGCCGCCGCGCGCCGTGCGAGATGCCGCCGGCACGGGCGCCGAGGCGACCAGCCGCCCGGCGCCCGACTCTGTCTCCGATCGTGTGGCTGCTTCGGCCGGCGCATCGAGCGGGACGCTGGCATCGATCAGCTCCTCGCCGCTCCGCCTCGGTCGGCGCTCGCAACCCACCGGTCCCTTCACGCCCGGCCCGTCGGGACCGGGGGGGAGGTTCGGTTCCGGGCCCCGCGACGACGGCGGAGGCCGGAGCATTCCCGTCGCCATCGCCACGGGACTCGGCGTCGCGCTCGTGGCCGTGTTGTGCTTCAAGGCCGGCAGTGTGGCGACGCTCGTCCTGGCGGCGATCGTTGTGACGTTGGCCGCAGCCGAGTGCTACGCCGCCCTGCGCCGCGCCGGCCGCCGACCGGCGACGTTCCTGGGGCTCGTCGGAACGGTCGCGGTCATGGTGGCCGCCTACGCCAAGGGCGTGGCCGCACTGCCGCTCGTCCTCGTGCTGGTGGTGGTGGCCGCCCTGCTCTGGTACCTCGTGGGCGCCGACCGGGGCTCGGCGGTCGAGGGCGTCGCGAGCACCGTCTTCGCCTTCGCGTGGATCGGCCTCTTGGGGTCGTTCTCCGCCTTGATGCTGGCCCCGAGCCAGTACCCGCAACGACACGGCGTGGCCTTCTTGTTGGGTGCGGTGGTGGCCACCGTCGGCGCGGACGTGGGCGCGCTGGCTGCGGGGAGCTGGCTCGGACGCCACCCCCTCGCCCCGCGGGTCAGCCCGCACAAGACGTGGGAGGGGCTCGTGGGCGGTGCCGTGCTGGCCGTCGGGCTGTCGGCGGGGGTCACCGGCATGGTCCACCCGTGGACGCCCGGCCGGGCCGCGGTCCTCGGCATCGTCGCCGCGGTGGTGGCACCCCTCGGGGACCTCTGCGAGTCCATGGTGAAGCGCGACCTCGGGCTGAAGGACATGGGCTCGATGCTGCCCGGACACGGTGGCGTGCTCGACCGCGTCGACGCGCTGCTCTTCGTGCTGCCCGCCACCTACTACCTCGTCCGGGTGCTCAACCTCGGGTGAGGACCGCTGTCAGCGTCGTCGGTTCGACGGGATCGGTAGGCACCCAGGCGGTCGAGGTCCTGTGCGGCGAGCCCGAGCGATTCACGGTGGCGGCGCTGGCCGCATGGCGCTCGGTGGACGTCCTCGCCGCCCAGGCGCGGGCGCTTCGTCCTCCGCTCGTGGCGATCGGCGACGCCGGACTGGCCGGTGAGCTGGCGGCTGCGGTGCCTGACGGAACGGAGGTCATCGCCGGCCCGGAGAGCCTGGCCGTGGCGGCGCGACACGGCGACGTCGTGCTCAACGCGGTGGTCGGGTTCGCCGGCCTCCCCGTGACCCTGGCGGCGCTCGAATCGGGCCGGCGGCTGGCGCTCGCCAACAAGGAGTCCCTCATCGCCGGTGGGCCCGTGGTGGCCCGCGCCCGCGCCACGCCGGGCGCCGAGATCGTGCCCGTGGATTCCGAGCACTGTGCTCTCCACCAATGCCTGCGGGCGGCCCGCTCGGTGGACGAGGTGGCCCGGCTGGTGGTCACCGCGAGCGGCGGACCCTTTCGGGGCCGGGCGGCTTCGGAGCTCGAATCGGTGACCGTCGACGACGCTCTCGCCCATCCGACCTGGAAGATGGGGCCGAAGATCACGATCGACTCGTCGACCCTCATGAACAAGGGCCTCGAGGTCATCGAGGCCCACGAGCTCTTCGGCGTCGAATACGACCGGGTGGCGGTGCTTATTCACCCCCAGTCGGTCGTACACTCGATGGTGGAGTTCACCGACGGTTCCACTGTGGCCCAGTTGTCGGACCCGGATATGCGGCTGCCCATCGGGTATGCCCTGGCGTATCCCCACCGGCTGGGCCGGCCCTTCGGGGCGATCGACTGGTCGACTCTGGGGCGGCTCGACTTCGAGCTGCCCGACCGGGACGTCTTTGTCTGCCTGGCCCTCGCCGAACAGGCCGGGCGGGTGGGCGGGATGGCTCCGGCGTGGTTGAACGCGGGAAACGAGGTTGCCGTGGCGGCCTTCTTGAGCCGGCGCATCGCATGGAGGGCTATCGGAGAGGTCGTGGCCGAGACGCTCGACGCCTTCGACGGCGCCCCGGCGCACGACGCCGGTGACGTGGTGGAGGCGGACCGCCGCGCCCGCCATCACGCCGAGCGTTCCGTCCGGCGGCGCGAGGCGGCAGCGTGAGGTTCGTGTCGTGAGGATCGAGTCATGAGGTTGACCTGGTGACCCAGACAGTCGTGCGCCCCGAGGCGCGCGACGTCGGGACGCCGCCACCGCCGGAGCATCAGCGCGCCCTCGTCCAGCTCGTGATCGTGGTGGCGGGCGTGGTGGTGTTGGCGCTGGCCGCGCACGCCGGGGCGATCCTCATCGTGGTGGGCGCGCTCATCGCCATGGTGATGCTCCACGAGCTCGGTCACCTGCTCACCGCCAAATGGGGCCACATGAAGGTCACCGAGTACTTCCTCGGTTTCGGTCCCCGGTTGTGGTCGGTGCGGCGTGGCGAGACGGAGTACGGCATCAAGGCCATTCCGGCCGGCGGCTACGTGAAGATCCTCGGGATGACGAGCGCCGAGGAAGTGGATCCCGCCGACGAGCCGCGGACCTACCGCCAGCGGCCGTTCCACAACCGGTTGGCGGTGGGCCTGGCCGGGTCCGCCATGCACTTCGTCATGGCGTTCGTCATCCTCTTCGCGCTGTACGCCTTCATCGGCGCGCCGCAGGGCAACGAGGTGTCGGTGTCGGCCTTCAGCTCGCTGGCTCACAATGCCGACCCGGCGCGTGTCGCGGGCCTCAAGCCCGGCGACGTGTTCGTGGCGGTGAACGGCACGCGGGTGCGCTCGCCCGAGGACCTGCAAAACCAGGTGTCGCATCACGCCGGTCGTCCCATCACCGTCGTGGTGACGCGCGACGGAGCCCAGCGCACCATCGTCGTGACGCCGCAGGCCGATCCCGCCGTGAAGGGCGCCAACGGGCGCATCGGCGTGATCTTGAGCCCCCCGGTGGCGACCACCGGACCCATCTCGTCGCTCGATCACGCTACGCGCGACCTCGGTGACGCCATCACCGGATCGGTGACCGGGCTCGGGCAGGTCTTCTCGGCGAGCGGGATCTCGAGCTACGTCCACCAGCTCACGAATTCCCACGCCGCGTCGCAGGCGTCGCACAACGGTACGCCGCGCCTGCAGTCCATCTACGGAGCGGCCCGCCTCGCCGTGGAAGGCGCCAATGCCGGCTCGTACTACCTCGTGCGGGTGCTCGTCCTCATCATCGTGTTCGTCGGCGTCCTCAACCTGTTCCCGATGCTCCCGCTCGACGGCGGCCACGTGGCGATCGCGGTCTACGAGCGCATCCGCAGCCGCCGCGGGCGCGCCTACCACGCGGACGTGACGAAGCTCACGCCCGTGGCGTACGCGTTCGTGCTCCTGCTCGGCTTCATCGTGCTGTCCTCGCTGTACCTGGACATCGCCCACCCCCTGAAGAACCCCTTCCAGTAGGTCTCAGGGAGCTCCGATGACCCGTCCGGCCGTCACCACCGCCGAGCGCCGTCTCACCCGGCAGATCCATGTGGGCGGCGTGGCCGTGGGTGGCGGCGCGCCTGTCTCGGTGCAGTCCATGACCATCACGAAGACGGCCGACGTCGAGGCCACGCTCACCCAGATCTACGCCCTCGCCGCGGCGGGGGCGGACATCGTGCGGTGCACGTGCAACGAGGAGGAGGCCGCCGAAGGCCTCGCCCACATCGTGCCCCGCTCGCCGGTGCCGATCGTGGCCGACGTCCACTTCCACCACGAAATGGCGCTCGCCGCCTTGGAGGCGGGCGTGCACGGACTGCGGCTCAACCCCGGCAACCTCCGCAAGGAGGCCGAGATCAAGCTCGTCGCCAGCGAGGCGAAGGACCGGGGCGTGCCCATCCGCATCGGGGTGAACGCCGGGTCGCTGCATCCCGAGCTGTACAAGCGGTTCGGGGGTGCCACCCCGGAGGCGCTCGTGGAGTCGGCGCGCATGGAGCTCGCGTACTTCGAGGACGTCGACTTCCACGACGTGAAGATCTCCGTCAAGGCGTCGTCGGTGCCGCTCATGATCGCGGCATACCGGTTGGCGTCGGAGACCTTCGACCACCCCCTGCACCTCGGGGTGACCGAGGCCGGGCCTCCGCCCGCCGGGCTGGTGAAGGGGACGGCGGGCATCGCCACGTTGCTCGCCGAGGGCATCGGCGACACCATCCGCTACTCGCTCACGGCCGAACCCGTGGAAGAGGTGCGCGCCGGGCGCCAGCTGCTCGAGGCGATGGGCCTGCGCGAGCGCAAAGGCCTGGACCTCATCGCGTGCCCGTCGTGCGGTCGGGCCGAGATCGACGTGATCGGGGTGGCCAAGGCGGCGCAGGTCGCCCTGGAGGACCGCAACCTGCCCATCCAGGTGGCCGTCATGGGCTGCGTGGTGAACGGGCCGGGCGAGGCGCGCGAGGCGGACCTCGGCATCGCCGCGGGACGCCGGCGCGGCCACCTCTTCATCAAGGGAAAGATCGTGCGGGTCGTCCCCGAGGACGACATGGTGGCCGCGCTGGTCGAGGAGGCCGAGAAGCTCGTCCGCGAGGGCATCGAGGCCCGGCTCGCCGCCGCCGACGCGGGCGCCGAGGCCGAGGCCGAGGCCGACCGGCGCGCGCTGTTCGAGGCGAAGGGCGCGGACGCCAACCAGGCGTCGCAGAAGGTGGAGCTGATCCGCAGGACCGTGCACGACGAGCACGCCAAGGAGCAACCCCGGGATCAGTAGGCCCGG
>DATGKD010000055.1:0-7887 GCA_035294855.1 Acidimicrobiales bacterium | reverse complement strand
CGCTCCGCTTTGGCCGGGTAGGTCAGGCCGGTCGAGACGTCGAGTGTGCGCGCCGTCTCTCCGACATAGGGCGTCGTGGGCACGGTGACCGGCGCGCCGGTCCGCGTGAGGGTGGCGAACTCAGCGGTGATCGACCGCTCGAAGACCTCCGTGAGCTGTGCCGGCCAGGAATCTGCGTCGCCAGCGCCCGGCCCAACCGGCGGGGATCCGTCGTGCATTGGCCTCTGACGCTATCGGGACGACGATCGTGGCCGCGTGCGAGCGGTTCACAACGCCGTGGCGAACACCTGCTGACAAATGGACGGGCCGAGCGCGACCGCATCGCCGTCCACCTCGAGGGTGAGGGTGCCGTCGGGCGCGCGACTGCGAACCTGCGCCGTGCGTCCCGGCACGAGGTTGTGGCGGTCGAGGTATTCGAGCGACGCCATGTCGAGCTCCACCTCTTCGGTGATGCGCTCCAGTCGCACCGTGGCCCCCGCGGGCGAGTCCGCCAGGCTGACTTGCGGCGATCGGGGAACCTCCTGCGCGCCCACGCCGGGGATGGGATTGCCGTGGGGGCAGGTCGTCGGGTGCCCGAGCAGCTCGACGAGGCGCTCTTCGACCTCGTCGGAGATGACGTGCTCCCAGCGCCCGGCCTCGAGGTGGGCCTTGTGCCACGGCAGGCCGATCACGTCGACCAGCAGGCGCTCGGCGAGCCGGTGCTTGCGGATCACCCGATCGGCGAGCGTCCGACCCTGCTCGGTCAGCGCGATCGTCCGTCCGGCCCGTTCGACGTACCCGTCGGCGGACAGCCGGTCCAGCATCTCCGAGACCGACGGTGCGGAGCGACCCAGGCGTTGGGCGATGCGCGCCTGGATGACGGGGATGCCCTCCTCGGTGAGGGACTGGATCGTCTCGAGGTACTCCTCGACGGGGGGGTGGAAACCGTCAGTCACCCATCACCTCCTGTGCTCCCGGTCCTCCCACACGCCAGGTTGACCATATTCATTAGGTTAGCCTAACCTAACTCCACCTGCACGTGTCCGGCCGACGGCTCGTTCCACGGGATCCGCCGCTGCCCGTCTCATGAAAGGCGTCCATGTCGCCCCTCAAGACGATCCTGCTCGGTGCCGTGGCGGGCGGCACGATCTTCGTGGGAATGCCCGTGGGGCGCCTGCGGCGTCCGCACCTCCAGCTGCGCGCCTTTTTGAGCGCCGTGGCCATCGGCGTGCTCGTCTTCATTCTCTACGACGTCATCCAGCACGGCCTCGATCCCATATCGGCCGACATCGCTCCGACCTCCGGTGCGCACCATCAGGCGCTCGCCAAGGCCGCGGGCCTGGGTGTCCTGTTTGCCGCCGGTCTGGCCGCGGGCCTCCTCGGCCTCGTCGGCGTGGACCGGTGGCTCGTGCGGCGGCGCCCGCTGGAGGGGCCGGGTGCCGTCGTCGCGGGCGCGAGTGACGCGCGCGCGCCTGCTCGCAGCCGCTCCCACGAGCTGGCCCTCTTCATCGCCATGGGGATCGGGTTGCACAACTTCGCCGAGGGACTGGCCATCGGCCAGTCCGCAGCGCGCGGTGCGATCGGATTCGCCGTCGTGCTCGTCGTCGGATTCGCCCTCCACAACGCCACCGAGGGTTTCGGCATTGTGGCCCCGATGGCGGGAGACGAAGGCCGTCCCAGCTGGAACTTCCTGCTCCTCATGGGCCTGTTGGGGGGCGGGCCCACCATCGTCGGCACGGCGGTGGGTCGCGGCTTCTCGAGTGACGCCGTCTCGGTCGTGTTCCTCGCCCTCGCCGCGGGCTCGATCTTGTACGTCGTGGTGCAGCTGGTGAGCATCGCCGCCCGCTCCGGTTATCGCCAAACGTTGTTGCACGGCATCCTGGTTGGATTGCTCCTGGGAATCATCACCGACCTGGTCGTGACCGCGGGTGGGGTGTGAGGCGAGCCCAGCGACGCGATGTCCTCATCACCTGGCCAGGTGGCACCAGGAGTCGGAACTGGTTGACGATCGCAGCCTGTCTCGCGACGGGCGTGTCGGCGGCGTCGTGCAGCTCGGCCCCGTCTCCGCCGGGCGAGGTGGCCACCGCGGCGACCGTTGCACCGGCGAGCGCTCAGTCGCTCGCTGCCGTCAAGGCGGCTGCGGCTGGGACGCAGTCGCAGACGGCCCAGGTCGCGATGCGGCTCGCCGCGACGACCGTCTTCGGGGTTGCATCCCAACCGATCACCGGAACCGGTTCGTTCGATTTCCGCGCCGGCAGAGGGAGCGAAACCCTGAACGAGCCGTCGGGTGTGGAGAGCGTCATCTTCGAACCGGCCTCCCTTTTCGTGCGGCAACCGCCGACGGCGGCCGGAGCGGGCACGTCCGGCCTGCCCCGCGGCAAGTCGTGGATCTCGGCTGGCCTCACGGAGTCGCCCTCACTCGGCACCAACTTCCCGCAGTTCGTCGTGCAGGCCGAGGGCACCAATCCCGTCTTCCTCCTCGACCTCGTGGCATGGGGAGCAGTTTCCGCGGCCCCGATCGGCCGAGTCGCCGGGGCGCCCGCGTCGGCGCGTGGGTTCGTTGTCGACGTCGACTTGGCCCGCGCCCAGACGGCGGCGACGGGCCCGAGCGGACCTGCCTTGGCTCGTGCGATCGGCTACGAGATCGGGTCCCTTGCGACTGGGGCATCGACATCAGCGAAATCGTTCGTGGTGCGGGTGTGGGTCGACGGGTCGAAGGTGGTCGAGCTCGCAGGCTCCCCTCCCGGCAGCGGCGTGGGGGTGACGACGATGTCGTTGTCTTCGTTCGGTACCTCGGTGCACGTCGACCCTCCACCGTCGTCAAAGGTGGCGGACATCGTGTCGCTGTCTCCGGGCGGTGAACGCGAAAACAGAGGAGGCGGAGACTCCGATGGGGCTTGAACCGCCGCCGGTGTTCGTCCGCGGGCTCACGAAGCGGCTGCGAGGTGGCGTCAGGGCGGTCGAGTCACTCGATCTCACCGTCGGCCACGGTCAGATCGTCGGCCTGGCGGGCCCGAACGGAGCGGGAAAGTCGATCACGCTGAAGGTCCTACTCGGCCTCGTCCGACCGAGCGGGGGCCGCGTCGAGATCTTCGGCGAGCCTGTTCGGCCGGGTGCCCCGGTCCTGGCTCGAGTCGGTGCGCTCGTGGACGGCCCGGGATTCGCGCCCTATTTGTCGGGTTTGGACAACTTGCGCTTGGCGTGGCGGGCCCTGGGCCTCGACGAGCACGATGGCGATTTCGAGTACGCGCTGGGCATCGCCGGGCTCGGACCGGCGGTTCACCGGCGGTACCGCACCTACTCGCACGGCATGCGGTACCGGCTCGGTCTTGCCCAGGCGCTCATCGGCCGTCCGGACTTGCTGATCCTCGACGAACCCACGACCGGGCTCGATCCCGCCCACGTCCTCACGATCAGGCAGGCGATCGACGACGCCTCGGCGCGCGGATGCGCCGTCCTGCTCTCGAGCCACCAGCTCGGCGAGGTCGAAAGGCTCTGCACGCATACGGCGGTCATGCGACGCGGAAGCCTCGTCGTCGCCGGAAGCGTTCCCGAGGTGATCGGGCAGGCGAGCGTCGTCGTCCTGGACGTCGCGGTCCCCGAGGCGGGACGAGCAGTCCTCGCCCAGGTGCCCGGGGTCCGTGCGGTCACGAGCCCAGAGGGGCGGTTCGGGGACCACCGGCTGCTCGCCGTCGAGGGCGACGCGCTCCGCCCGGTGGAGCTCCTGGTGGCGTTGGCGGAGGCCGGCGTGGAGGTGAGGTCGTTCCGGCGCGGGCGCTCGCTGGAGGAGGCCTATCTGACGCTCGTCGGCGGAGACCTCGCCGTCGAAGGTGAGCGCACCGATCGATGATCGGCGTCGAGTGGACGAAGCAGTGGAAGCGTCCGCGGACGCTTGTCACCTTAGGGGTCCTCGTCGGCTTCACGGTCGTGCTCACGATCGCACTGGCAGCAACTGGTCCCTCCCACACCGAGCGCGTCGGGGACATCCCGCTCCTCATCGTCCCTGCACGCTCAGGGTTCTCGGTACCGGTCATCGCGCTGGCGAGCACCATGAAGTTCTTCTTGCCGCTGGCGGTGGCCGTCCTCGCGGGCGAGTGCGTCGCAGGTGAAGCGAGTTCGGGCGCCCTCCGCTACGCGCTGGCGCGCTCGGTCTCCAGAAGCCGCTATTTGCTCGCCAAGCTCGTGGTGGCGCTCGCCCTCGCGGGAACAGCGGTCGTCATCGTGTCCTTGTCGTCGGTCGCCGTGGGAGCTCTTGCCTTTGGTTGGCACCCGTTGACCGCCATCGACGGCAGCGCGTCGAGCGTCGTCCACGTCGTCGCCACGAGGTTCGGCCCCGGTGCGGCGTTGGCGCGCCTCGGGGTGGGAACCGCCTATGTCGCCGCCGGCATGACGAGCGTGTTCGCTTTCGCCTTCCTGCTGTCGACCCTGACCACCCGACCGTTCGTCGCCGTGGCCGGTGGGGTGGGGCTGACCATCGTGTCGCGTGTCCTGAACGCCGACTACCTCCCCGGAGTGGCGGTCCTCAACCCGTACATGCCGAACAACGACGTCGACCTGTGGCAGCACTTCTTCCAGAACCCAGTGCAGACCGACGGAATGGTCCACTTCCTCGTCCTGCAGATTGTCTACGTCGCCGTCTTCCTCTCGGCGGCGTGGTGGTCCTTCTTGCGCAGGGACATCCTCACGTGATCGCGATCGAACTGACGCGGCAGGTGCGACGGGCGCGGGGATGGGTCACGCTCGCCGTCATGGCCGGTCTGGCCCTGGTGGTCGCTTCCGTCATCGCGCTCACCCGCCCCACCGTCCCCGAGCGTCTGGGCGACTGGGGATCGGTGGTCACGAACACCACGGGTTTCACCGCCCCCCTGATCGTCGTGAACGCCCTGTTGCTGTTCTTCTTCCCGCTCGCCGTCGCCATCTTCGCCGGAGAACCGGTGGCGGCCGAAGCTGAGTGGGGCAGCCTCCGCTACCTCCTTGCCCGGCCTGTCGCGCGGTGGCGGGTCCTCGCGTCCAAGACCGCGGTGGCCGCCATCTTCAGCGTGGCGGCGATCGTCGTCGCCGTCGTCGCATCGATGGCCCTCGGGCTTGCGGCGTACGGATACCGTCCGTTGACGGTGCTCGACCTGCAGCACACCACGCCGTTCCACGTCGCAGCCGCGACTTTCTCTGCGCCGGCGGCGCTCGCAGGTCTCGGCCTCACTGTCGCCTTTGTCGCAGCGACCTTGGCGAGCACGTTCGCCTTTTCGCTCTTTCTCTCCACGATCACGATCCGGCCGTTCAGCGCCGTGGCGGGAGGGGTCGGGTTGAGCCTTTTCTCCCGTGCCCTCGACAACGTTCCTGGACTGCACGCACTGAGTGGATGGCTCCCCGTGACCGATGCCGGGACGACGGCCTGGACGGGGTTCTTTACCGTGCCCGCCCAGGTCGGAGCGGTCGGTCATGCGCTGGTCGTGCAGGGCGTGTATGCGGCCGTGCTGCTTGGGGCGGCGTTCTTGTGGTTCACTCGGGCGGACGTCCTCGCCTGAGCTCCGCCCGGCGTCACCTCTCAGACATGACGACCCCTGACCGTCCGCGAAGTCGCTCCCCGCGCCGAGCCTCCGACCCCCGTCGTTCGGACCGCCCGGCTTCGGGCCCGCCATCCGCGGGTCGTCCGCCGGCTCGCAACCGACGCACCGCGCTGACCACGTCGGCGAACCTCGCCGGACGTCCACCTGGGCGCCCCAGCCCGGCAGTGATCAGGCGGCGCCAGGTCGTGGTCGTCGCCCTCGTGGTGCTGGCGATCGTCGTGCTGCTGGTGGTGACGAGCGGCGGCTCAGGGAAGTCGCGTGTCGCGGGGCGCGCGGCCCGCCCCGGAACTTCATCGCCGATCCCGGCCGTCGAAGCGGGCCTGTTGCCATGGGCCCTGGGTGCGCCACTGTCGCGAGAGGTGGTACTCCCGGGACGAGGAACCAGCGTCACCGTGCTCGGCGGGCTGTCGGCGTCGAACGCCTCCCTCGACCGGGTTTTCACACTCGACACCGCCAACGGCCAGGTGAACGACATCGGCACCCTCGCCGCAGGGCTCCACGACGCAGCGGGGTCGGTCATCGGAGGCGCGGACGTGCTCATGGGGGGCGGAAGCCCGACGACGGTGCCCGACGTGCAGCAGTTCCCGGCATCGGGGACCGGGGTCCAGACCGGGCAAAGAGTCGGACGGCTCCCTCAGCCGCGGTCGGACGCCTCGGCGGTGACGATCGGAGCGACGACCTACATCGTCGGGGGCTATGACGGGACCAAAGCCGCTCCCCAGGTGCTCGCCACCAAGGACGGGCGGCACTTCTCTGACGTGGCGACGTTGCCCGTCCCTGTGCGGTATCCCGCCGTGGCGTCGGTGGGCGGCAAGATCTACGTCTTCGGGGGCGAGTCGATCGGCGGGCCACAGGGCCAGCCCGTGGACGCCGTGCAGATGGTCGACCCGTCCGGCGGAACGGCCGCGCAGATCGGACGGCTCCCCCGACCGGTGATGGGGGCGGCGGCGGTGGTGGTCGGTGGGCGCGTGTACGTGGCGGGCGGTCAAGCGCCGCCCACGCCCTCGAGCACCTCGCCGGCACCCGGCGGCAGTTCCGGCGCGGACCAGTCAGGAGGTTCTTCGTCCTCGGCGGTGAGCGACATCTGGGCATTTGACCCGGCGACGCGGCGGGTCCTGCACGCCGGAGCGTTGCCCGTGCCCATCGCGTACGCCGGCGTTCAGGTTGTCGGGCAACGCGCCTGGCTCTTCGGAGGGGAGTCGGCCGGGACGCCGGTCGCTTCCGTGGAGGTGCTCACCCCCAACGCGCAGTTCGGCACGGCGGGTGCTGTCGGAGCGGGCTCACCGTTCTTCGGAGCCAGGTTGCTCATCGCCGACCGCGGCAACAATCGACTTCTCTTGCTCGACGACACCAACCAGATCGTCTGGAGCTACCCGTCGGCCTACGCCGCGGCGCCACCGGGAGGCTTCTACTTCCCCGACGACGCCTTCTTCACTCATCACGGCACCGAGATCGTGTCGAATCAGGAGGACAACGAGACGATCGTCGTCATCGCCTTCCCCTCGGGCAAGCTGCTGTGGCAATACGGCCATCCCAAGATGTCAGGGACCGGTCCAGGTTTCTTGCACACGCCTGACGACGCCTATCTGCTGAAGAACGGCCAGCTGACCGTGGCCGACGCCGACAATTGCCGGGTGCTCTTCATCAACCCCGACAAGTCGGTTGCTCACCAGATCGGCACGAACGGGGTCTGCCAGCACGCGCCCCCGGGTGCGCTCGGTTCGCCAAACGGCGACACGCCCCTGGCCGACGGCAACGTGCTCATCTCCGAGATCCACGGGCAGTTCGTCAGCGAATACTCCCCGACAGGACAGCTGGTATGGAGCGTGCACTTGCCCGTCGGGTACCCGTCCGATCCGCAACAGCTCGGGCCCGATCTCTACCTGGTGTCCGACTATTCGCACCCCGGAGCCATCTTGGAGTTCAACCGGGCGGGGCAGGTCCTCTACCGGTACGCGCCGTCGTCAGGCCCGGGCGAGCTGAATCAGCCGTCGCTAACCGAGCTCCTCCCGAGCGGCGTCTTCATGTCGAACGACGACTACCGCCACCGCATGGTGGCGATCGACCCCGCCACGCAGGCGCTGGTCTGGCAGTACGGGGTGAACGACACACCAGGGACCGCGCCTGGGTTGCTCAACATCCCCGACGGCTTCGACCTCCTCATGCCCGACGGTTCGACGCCGACGCATACGGCTTCGGGCTAGCTGTACTTCCCACGGACGTTGTTGACGCCGTGAGGATCCACCAAAACGAAGACCTCCGGAAGTAGGTGTGCAGGTGTCGAATCCAGCACGCCAACCCGGAGGTCTTCGTGTCCCACCGTAACGCTCCACTCACCCCG
>DATGKD010000054.1:0-2603 GCA_035294855.1 Acidimicrobiales bacterium | reverse complement strand
GCCGCCGCCCTCGGCCACGCGCCGAGCGCGAGGAACCCGAGACCGAGGACGAGGACGGCGGGAGGCACCGCGTTCACGCCCGCGTCGAGCGCGTCGCCGGGGCGCACGCCGGCGTGCTGGCTTGCGGCCCCGATCCACGCGAAGGCCCCGGCGCCCACGCCGAGCGCGGCCACGACCGTGGCACCGATCAGGAGGCGTCCCCCGTACCACGACGCGCGGGCCACCGGGCGGACGAGGAGGTTGTCGAGGCGTCCCTCGGCTTCGTCGGCGCGCGCCGCGGTCACGTGGCCCGCCGCCACGAACGTGAGGAGCACCGCCACGATGAGGAAGGCGACGCCGAGATAGGCATCGGCGCCCACCCCGCGCGCCCCCAGGCGGGAGAACACCCGTGACGCGCTCGTCGAGCTCGACAGGACGCTGCCGGCGGACTTGGCGATGAGCCCCATGAGCAGGGCGCCCAGGGCGATGGCGATCGCCCACGCCAGTGCCACCGGGCGCGACAACCGGATGGCCAGGCCGCTCGGGCCGCCCAGCAGCCGGGTGCGCGCCCGGTGCGCGCCCCGGTCGCCGAGCACACCCGCGCCGAGGTCACGGCGCGCCGCCAGCGTGACGGACGCGACCGACGCCACCACCACGAGCCCACAGAAGGGAAGGAGCGCCACCGGCCGGGGCGCGGTGATCGGCCGCAGCTCTTCGGCCCACCCGAGAGGTGTCGCCCAGCGGAGCCACGCCAGGCCCGTCCCGGAGTCGGCCACCATGCGCAACGCGTAGGCAATGCCCAGGGTCGCCCCCGCGTACGAGGCCGCCTGGCGACGTGTGGTGGCCAGCTGGCCGGTCAGAGCACCGATGGCGAGGAAGGCGGCGGCGCTCGCCGTCACCCCGAGCGCCAGGAAGACGGCGTGGCCGGCGTCGATCCGGACCCTGGACGATCGCCCCGCGACCACGGTCACAAGGGCGGGGATCGCCCACAGCACGACCCACCCGGCACCCAGACCGACGAGCGCCTGGGCGGCGGACCTGCCCCGGGTGGTGCCGCCGGCCAGGTAGTGCTCCCAACGCCCGGCCTCTTCCTCGCCTCGCGTGAGACGGGTGGCGGCGAGCAGCCCCCACACCGCGCCCACCACGCTCAGCACGCCCGTACAACGCCACTCGGTGAAGCCGGGCACCGTCTGCAGCGAGTGAGCCGGCCCGATCAAGGCGTTGACGCCTGCATTGGCGCCGAAGACCCGCGCGAATTGGGCACGTTGGGCCATCGTCTTGTAGGTCGCGGCGTACCCCAGCGCCGAGGATGCGATGTACAGGCCGAACACGTAACCCCAGAGCACCCCGGAACGGGCGGTACGGCGCGCCGTGCGCGAGGCGACGACGAATGCCGGACGGGCGGGGATGTCGAACGCCGCGGTGCGCCATGCGGCGCTCTCGGCGTTCGAGGTCAACGTGCGCTCTCGGACGTGATGCCGTCCGCGCCGCCGTAGTGCGCCAGGAAGAGCTCCTCGAGCGACGGCTCGCGGGACAAGAGTTCGTGCACCCCGGCAGCGGCGAGCACCTTCAGCAGCGGCTCGACCGTCCCGCGCACCTGGAGCCGCACGACGCGGCCATCGACCTGCACGGAGCTCACGCCCGGGACCCGCGAGAGGTCGGGGACCGAACCGTCGAAGGTGGCCTCGACGGTGAGGGCGGAGAGGTGGCGCATGTCGGCCAGCGTGCCCATGTCGACGAGAACCCCGTTGCGCAAGATCCCCACCCGGTCGCACAGCGCCTCCACCTCGCTCAGGATGTGCGACGACAGGAACACGGTCTGGCCGCGCTCTTTGGCCTCGTGGATGCAGTGGCGGAACGCCTGCTCCAACAGTGGGTCGAGACCGCTCGTCGGCTCGTCAAGGACGAGGAGGTCGGCGCGCGCCATCAGCCCGGCGATGAGGATCAGCTTCTGTCGGTTGCCCTTGGAGTAGGCGCGCACCTTCTTGGCGGTGTCGAGGTCGAAGCGTCGCACGAGCTCGTCGCGGTACGCGGCGTCCACGCGTCCTTGGACGCGACCCAGGAGGTGGAGGGTCTCTGCGCCCGTGAGCGACGGCCACAGGCTCGCCTCCCCCGGCACGTACGCCAGCCGGCGGTGGGCTTCGGTGGCTTGGTGCTCACAGTCCAGGCCGAAGATGGCCGCCTTGCCGGCGGTCGGCCGGATGAGCCCGAGCAGCAGTCGGATGGTGGTGGTCTTGCCCGCCCCGTTGGGGCCCAGGTAACCCACCACCTCACCCGGGACCACTTCCAGGTCCAGGTCCTTGACGGCGTCGACCGCGCCGTAGCGTTTGGAGAGCCTCTCGGTGCGGATGGCGGATGCGCTCATGTGTGACCCTCCGGGCCGCCGCTCGGGCGCAGCCGGGCAGGAGCCCGGAATCGGGGCGGCGTGCACGCCCTGCCCGTTGTACCGGACGCCGTCTCAGTTGTACCGGATGGCACCGGCGGACTCAGGCGCGCCCGCCAGGCACCGGGCCAACCGGCCGCGCGTGGCGTGGGGCCGGAAGTGCGTGTGAAGGCGGCGACCCGAGGCCCCATCCCTCGGGTACGCATGTGCTCGTTCGTCGCCTCCTACGCCGGGTGCTTCT
>DATGKD010000053.1:0-2820 GCA_035294855.1 Acidimicrobiales bacterium | reverse complement strand
CTGCGTCAGCATGCGCGCCGGAAGGCCCGGATCGGGGGACATCTCCTCCTGCCATTTGGGCCATTCGGAGTTGGCGATCTCGATGGCGACCGGGGACCCGAGGGTCCGTCCGTGCCGCACGCCGGCGAGAAGGGTGAGCTCGTCGGCCTCGACGCGCATGCGCGGCCCGCGGCCGAAACCGAGGCGACGGCGGGCGAGCTCGGCGGCGATCTCGCCGGTCGTGACACTCAGTCCCGCGGGCAGGCCCTCGACGATGACCACGAGCGCCTTGCCATGCGACTCACCCGCCGTGAGGAACCTGAGCACCCGGCAAATCTACTTCCACCGTTTGATCGGGCCGCCCGTTGCAGTTCGTTCGAACGTCGATCTCCGCATTCCGGCGGATCATGCGCTTCTCCCCTCGGCAACGGATGGCGACGGGCGACGGGCGACAGGCGACAGAGCGGCAAACCCGCTCGCGGCCGCCTAGGTGCCCCGATGGAACAGAGCGTGGGCCAGCGGCGCTCCCCACAGCACAGCCACGACAGCTCCTGCCGCGAGGAACGGGCCGAAAGGAATCCTCGTCTTCCGTCCGGCCCCGCTCACCGCCATGGCGACCACGCCGACGGCCGCGCCGAGCACGAACGAAGCCAAGAAGGCGACGAACAACGGCCCGAAGCCCAGCCAGCCGGTGGCCACGCCCACCACCCCGGCCAGGCGTACGTCACCGAAGCCCATGCCACGCGGTACCGCCACATGGACGGCAAAGAACGCCGCAAAGGCGCCGGCACCTCCGATGGCGGCATCGGCCAGTGCGCCCCACTTGTCGTCGGCGGCGGACGCGATCACGAGCAACGGCACCATCAACCCGAGTGTGGGATAGACGATCCGGTTGGGAATGATCTGGCGTTCGAGGTCGACCGCGGCGATCGCCACCAGGGCGAGACCGAGCACGACGTAGGCCAGCAACGCAACGTCGGCGCCGAGGCGCGCCGCGAACCCCCCAAGCACCGCCGCCGACGTCACGGCAAGAGCCGCCGGCCGCCACGGGTGGACGACCGCCTCCCCGCAGTTCGGGCAGGGTTGGGCGCGGGCCCGCACGCGTACGAGGGGGACGAGCCCACTCGTGGCCGGTCTCGCACCGCAGGCCGGGCAACGCCACCAGGGCCGGTCGACGGGACGACGCGCCCCCAGTCGCTCCACCACGACTTCCAGCGAGTCCCCGAGGAAGAGACCCCCCGCCGCGCACGTGGCGGTGACGAGGGCGTTCACAGCGCGCGCCGGTCGAGGGCGACAAGATCCGTACGCGGCACCGAGCGAGCACGCTAACGGAGGGGCTCGACGATGCCGCGGATCACGGATGCCGACGGGCGCTCGCTCACGCAGCGAGCCACTGGCTCCCGTTCGGGGCGGGGCGCGGCGGTGCGGTCTACTTCTTCGCCGGCTCGTAGTACGGGTTCGTGCCGCTGGCGTGGTCGGTGACGTCGACCACCGACGTGATCTCGGGAACCGCGTCGCGCAGGGCAACCTCGATGCCCTGCGACAAGGTCACCGTGGCGAGACCGCAGCCTTGGCATCCGCCGCTCAAACGGACGTACGCGACACTCTCCTCGACAGCGACCAAGTCGGCCCGCCCACCGTGCATGGCGATCGACGGATTCACTTGCTCGTCGAGAACGGCGAGCACCCGTTGGGCCAGTTCGGTACTCAGGTCGCCTTGGGGCTGTTCCGCGAAGGATTGCGGACGTGGCGGGGCGTTCGGATTCAGGATGACGAGACCGCCCTCACCGTCGTCAGACCAATCGAGGCGGGCACCGGACAACCGGGCCACGCTCGACTCCGGCACGACCACGGCCAACCCGTCCGCATCGTCGACGACGTCCTCGGACGTGGCGTCGGAGGCCGACTGGAAGTAGATGTCGTAGGTGTACGCGCCGTCGCGCGCACCGGTGACCTCGACCCAGAGCGCGAGCCGGTCGGCGTCTGCCTCCTCCGCACGCGCATCGAGGACGACCGCGTGCGCCGCGGGCGTCACTGTCAGAACGGCAGGAGCTGTGCGGCCGCCGGCGGGCGCGACGTCCTGGGCCATGGTCGTCACCTCCTCCGGTCATCATAGGGGCGTGGCCCGGGTACTCCTCGTCGTGCCGTCGGCGACATACCGGGCGGCGGATTTTCTCGAGGCTGCGGCGGCGCTCGGGGCCGAGGTGGTGGTCGGATCGGAAAACGCCCTCGCCCTGCGTGGGGTCATGGGGACGCGCGCCGTCGAGCTCCCCCTCCACGACCTGGCGGCCGCGGTGGACGCGGTCGTCGCTCACGACCGAGTCGCGCCGATCGACGCCGTCATCGCCGTGGACGACGCGGGAACCGTCCTCGCCGCGGCCGCCGCGGCTCGCCTCGGTCTCCGTCACAACCCACCCGAAGCCGTTCGTGCCGCGCGGGACAAACTGAAGATGCGCACTCTGCTCGGGGCGGCCGAAGTGCCGCAGCCGGTGTTCGCCGCCGTGCCGCCGGACGCGGGCCCGGATGACATCGCCGCCGTCGCCCGGAAGGTGGGCACCCCGTGTGTGGTCAAGCCCACGACGCTCGCGGCCAGTCAGGGGGTGATCCGCGCGGACAGCCCGCACGACGCGGTGACGACCGTGGAGCGCGTTCGCTCGATTGCGCGGCGAGCCGGTGTCGGCCCGGATGTACCCGTTCTCATCGAGCGCTTCGTACCCGGTGCCGAGGTCGCTATCGAAGGCCTCCTCACCTCGGGCGAGCTCAACGTGCTGGCGGTGTTCGACAAACCCGAGCCGCTCGACGGGCCCTACTTCGAGGAATCCATCTACGTGACCCCGTCCC
>DATGKD010000052.1:0-6607 GCA_035294855.1 Acidimicrobiales bacterium | reverse complement strand
TCTGAACCAAGCAGCGCGCGGGTAGCAGCCGCCGTGGTCAGCTGAGCCATTGCCGATCCCCTTCCGTTCTGCGGTGGCGGGCGAGGCTCGGCCCGGGGGCTCGTACCCGGACCCTGGCGAAGACTTCATCCCCATCCTCCCTCGTTCCCAACCGGAACACCGGGCGCGATCCGGGCTGAGTACGGCCCGGCAACCCTTCTGGTTCGAAGCGGCCCGGTCGCCGAGATTCATGGCGTCATCGTCATCGCGCCGCGGTCGCTGGAACGACGATCGACGGTCATGAACTCTCCGGGGCCGGATTGACATTACGGGACAACATGTTAGTCTCGACTAACCTATTGGAATGGCTGATCTGATCGGCGTCCTCGCCGAGCCGAACCGGCGGCGCTTGCTCGAGCTGCTGTCGTCGGGCGAGAAGTCCGTCACCGAGCTGGCTTCCCGATTCGGCGTGACGAGGTCGGCGATCTCCCAGCACCTCGGGGTCTTGGCCGACGCCGGTTTGGTCCAGGTCCGACGGGACGGGCGGTTCCGGTACTACCGCCTCGACCCCACGGGAATGGGCGCACTGCGAGCGGCGCTCGACACCTTCTGGACGCACGAGCTCGAGCAGCTGGCAGCTGCCCGACCATTGAGAGGAAGCGGAGGAAGCACCGTGGCCACAGAGAAATCCGTCCTGGTCCCGTTGGGCGCCGACGAGACGTTCGCCTTGCTGACCGAGCCCGGTCGTCTGCGCCGGTGGCAGACCATCACGGCTCGGATCGACCTGAGGGCCGGGGGGGAGTACCGGTGGACGATCGTCCCCGGCCACACCGCGGCCGGCACCGTGACCGAGGTCGAGCCCGGACGCCGACTCGTCTTCTCCTGGGGATGGGAGGACACCGAGGACCTCCCCCCCGGCGCGTCGACGGTGACCATCACGCTCGAACCCGAGGAGGGTGGCACCCGCGTCCGGCTGGTGCACGACGGACTGACCCCCGATCAGGCGGCCAGTCACGCCCAGGGCTGGCACCACTACCTGGAGCGCTTGGCCACGGCGGCGGAAAAGGGCGATGCCGGCTTGGACGAATGGGGATCACCCCCGACGCTCGACCGGTTGGCGGCGGCCGAAGCCTCACTGGCGTTGTGCCAGTTCGTCCTGCACAACCTCGGGCCGAACGACGCCGATGCACCGACGCCGTGCTCCGAGTTCACCGTCGCCGACCTCGTCGAGCATCTCGTGGTGTCCGTCACCACGATCGGGAACGCCGGCGGGGCCAGCATCGGCGCGCTGTCGGGCGACCCCGAGGAGCGGGTGGCGTCCGGGGGCCAGCAGGCGCTCGAAGCGTGGCGGCGGCGCGGACTCGAGGGCACGGTGACACTGCCTGCCGGCGAACTTCCCGGAGTTGTCGCCGCCGACATCCTGTGCCTCGAATTCCTCGTCCACGCATGGGACTTCGCCCAGGCGAGCGGCCAGAAGGTGGCCGTCGACGACGCGCTGGGCGCCTACGTCCTCGATCTGGCGCGCGAAGTGATCTCACCGGCACTGCGCGCCGGACGTTTCGCGGCCGAGCTCGAGATCGGTCCCGACGCCGGCACCTTCGAGCGTCTGCTCGCCTTTACGGGAAGGGCGTCGTAGCGCCCGCGCCGGAAACGAGGTTCCCGGCTCCCGCGCTGGCGTGAGGGGTGACGCGCGCCCTGCGGACCGAGCCCCAAACGCGCCCGATGCCGTAGTCCAGCGCCGCGAACGCGCCCACGAAGAAGCCGATGGGCCAATTGGTGGCGTACGACAGCGCGATGGCGCTCCACACCGTGACGAGCGCGAACCCCACCGAGAGGACCACCGTGATGCCAGGCCGATCGGTGAACGACCGCGCCGCGGCGGGAGGTCCGATCATCAAGCTGAAGATGAGCAGTGCCCCCACGACGGGCACCGTCATCGCCGTGGCCAGGGCGAGCACCGTGAGGAATGCCATGTCGATGCGGTGGGCGCGCACGCCCCGGGCCTCGCCGATCTCGGGGACGACCGACGACAGCACGAGGGGACGCCACAGCACGGCCACGGCCAGGACGCAGACGACGGCGAGGAGGGCGACCGGAGCGAGCTCGTTGGTGCTCACGCCGAGGACCTCGCCGAAGAGCAACGAGTAGATCTGCGGCTCGTACTCCGTAGTCTGGCTCAGGAACAGTGCCCCGATCGCGAGCAGCATCACCAGCGCCAGCGCGGTCACCACGTCGCGCCGCCCGCGGCGGCCGAGCGTCCCGATGCCGAGCGCGGCGAAAACGGCAAGCACCGCCAAGCCGACGAGGGTGTTCAGGCCGACGGCGTTGGCGGCGGCGGCACCGGCGAACGCACCGTTCGGAATGGCGTGGGCCGGGAAGGCCGAACCGCGCAACACCACGAAGAACCCGACCACGCCAGCGATGACGGCGACGATCGTGGAGACCAGCCAGGCGTCGACCATGAAGCTCGAGAACACCGGCTACCCCACCGCCACTTTCGAGACGTCCTCGCGCTCGGTGACCTTCGTGACGCCCACGACGGGCGCGTCCGTGCCACCTCGAGGCCAGGGCACGGTCGGGCTGTCGCCCGGCCGTGGGGCCGGCCGCCCTCCGCGGCCCCCGTTGCGCCGGCGGGCGGGGATGCCGGACAGGAGGTAACCGACGAACACGATCGCCACGACGAAGAAGCTCACCGGCAGGCCACGGTGGCCTGACACCCAGTAGTAGCTGTCGTACGCGAAGAGGACACCGAGCCACGTGCTCGCGGCGCCGAGCACACTGGCGAGCACGAGCGCGTGCCCGAACCGCGTCGTCAGTCGGAGCGCGGTGGCCGCGGGACCCACCAGCAGTGCGGTCGACAGGATGGCCCCGATGGCGAGCGACGACAGGCCGACCGCCACGGCAAGGGCGACCATGAACGAGAGGCCCACCATGCGGACCGGCACACCACGGGCCGCCGCGATGTCGCCGCTCACCGTGTGCAGCAGCAACGGCCGATAGATGACCGCCAGGATCGCAAGCGCCCCCGAACCGAACCCGACGACCAGGGGGATCGTGCTGCTGGTGGTGGCGAAGATGGAGCCGAACAGGATCTGCTGGGCGGCCCCCGTCGTGGCGTGGACGGTGGTGTCGAGGTAGAGGATGAGGGCGGCGAGCCCGATCGAAGCACCGAGGACGATGCCGGTGGCGAGGTCCCTTCCCCGCACCTTCCGGATCCCGATGGCGTCCATGACGCCGGCTCCGAACACGCCGAAACCGACGAAGCCGAGGAGCGGGTGGACGCCGAGCAGCACCGCGCCCGATCCACCGGCGGTCGACACGTCGGTGAGCGCGTGCCCGGCGAACGACTGACCGCGGACGACGGTGAACACCCCGACCAGCGCCGAGACGACCGCCGCGCCGCCGCCGACGGCCGCCGCGATGCGGACCGGCTGGCTGGCGAAGAAGCCCGGTTCGACGATCCAGGTCAGCCAGTGCACGCGATCAGTGCGCCTCGAGGGTGACGTGGTGGCCCGCTTCGTCGTCCCCGCTCTCCTGGCCGGCGATCACGAGGATCCTGCCGTGGACGTTGATCACGTCGACGTGATGGCGGTACAGCGCGCTCAGGACGTCGGCCCGGATGACCTCGTCGGTCGTGCCGCTCACGGCGCGACCCGCGGCGAGGTAGATGACGCGGCCCATCACGGGCAGGAGCGGATTGATCTCGTGCGCCGACAGCAGGACGGCCACACCTTGTTCCGACGACACCCGACCGAGCAGCGCCACCACCTCCTGGCTGCTGCGCAGGTCGAGGTTGGCGAGTGGTTCGTCCAGCAGGAGGAGGCTCGGGCGGCTGATGAGCGCGTGGGCGATCAGCACCCGCTGCTGTTCGCCCCCCGACAGACTGCCGACACGCGCATCCGCGAAGTCGTGGGCGTCCACGGCGTGCAGCATCTCGTCCACCGCGAGCATTCGTTGCTTCGATCGCAGGGGAACGCCGAACCGATGGCCGTCGATGCCGAGCGCCACGAGGTCGCGGGCGCGCAGCGGCATGTCCGGGTCGAGCACCACCTTCTGGGGCACGTAACCGACCGAGCGCGCGTGGCGGGAGCGAGCCTGTCCGTGCCACACGACCGACCCCGCTGTCGGCCGCTGTAGGCCCAGGAGCGTCCTGAGCAACGTCGTCTTCCCCGCGCCGTTGGCGCCGATCAACCCGGTGAACTCCCCGGGCCGGACGGCGAAGCTCACCTCTCGGAGCACCGGCCTGCCCGAGAGCGACACGTCGAGGCCCTCCACGACAAGGACCGGGGACACCGGTTCGGCTTCGGTCGGCGGAGGCATCACAAGTGTTCGGTCGAGGCGCCCCGGGCGATCGCCCTCTGGATGTCGTTCACTTCCGCCAACATCCAGCTCTGGTAGTCGTAACCCGATGTGGGCATGGTCTCGTAGACACCGACGACCGGGACCCTCGCTCGCTCCGCGTTCTGTCGGATCGACGTGGTCAGCGCGTCCACGACCTGTTGGTTGTAACAGAACGCCTTGACCTGGTGGTGCGTGAAGAACCCGTTCTCCAAGGAGATGTCCTGCGGGGGCGGGTCGACGCCGTTCATGACGTCGGCCTGGAACGCGAACGGCGTCAGGTTGTCCGCCCCCATGGCCTCGAGCAGATAGTCGGCCACCGGCTCGGTCGTCGCCACGGGCACCCCGCCGTACCGCGCCTTGAACGCGGCGATGGCGTCGAGCCACGGGGTCAGCGACGTGTCGAACTTCTGCACGTTGGCCCGGAAGTACGCGGCGTGCGACGGCTCGAGCGATGACAGATCGTCGCCGATGGCCTTCGCCACGAGGGGCATCGTTTTCGGCATGTACCAAAGGTGGGGGTTCGGCGTCGTGTCCGGAAGCCCGAGGAGCTGCTGGACCACGATCACCTTGCGACCCGCGTGGGACGAGGCCGACTCGACCTTCTTCACCCAGTCGTCGTACCCGACCCCGTTCTGCACCACGAGCTGGGCCGCGCTCACCTCCCGGGCCACCTTCGGGCTCGACTCGAACGTGTGGGGATCGGTGTTCGGGTTGTTCAGGATCGAAGACACGCTCACGTACCTGCCCCCGATCTGGCTCAGCACGTCGGCGTACTCGTTCTCGGCCCCGATGGCGTGGATCGTCCCCGCAGCCGACGCCGCCGTCGGTCCGCTGCACCCCGCCGAGGCCATCGCCACCCCAACGGCCACGACGACGGCGCTCCCCCACCAGGGCCCGGACCTTCGACCCCCTCCTCGTCGCCCTCTTCCTTGCGTCATGGCCAGACGGTAGTCTGAGACTGAGTCTCATTACAAGTGGCGCCCAGGGGGCGCCGCATGAATACATCGATATGTGTTTATATATGGGGATGTCAGCGCAGACGGAGGCCTACGAGGCCGCCGGCGAGCTTCTCAAGGTGCTGTCGGCTCCGGCGCGCATGGCGATCGTGACCGAGTTGGCCGCCCAACCGCTCCTCGTGCACGAGCTGGTCGACCGGCTCGACATGAGCCAGCCGCTCGTGTCCTCGCACCTGCGCGTCTTGCGCGGTGCCCAGCTGGTGCAGGTGCAGCGCCGCGGGCGCGAGGCCGTGTACTCGCTCGCCGACACGCACGTGGCGCACATCGTCAACGAGGCGATACGAGCACTGAAGGACGGACGCTGAGGATGGCGGAGCTCCCCGTCCGCAACGGTGGTGTGACCGGCGAAGAGCTACACGGCGACGTCGAGCGGCGCTTGCGCCGAATCGACCAGCGCTACACCGGCGGCCGGAGGGCGATCGTCGAAGTGCTTGCCGACGCCGGTCACCCGGTGAGCATCGGGGACATCGCCGAGCGGCGGCCGGAGATCCCCCGGAGCTCGGCCTACCGCCATCTCGTCGACCTCCAGGTAGCGGGGATCGTGCGCCGCGTGGCGGCAACCGACGAATTCGCGCGTTTCGAGTTGGCCGAGGACCTCACCGAGCACCATCACCACTTCTTGTGCACGAATTGCGGTCGGGTGAGCGACATCGTCCCGACCAACGCGCTGGAGCGCAGCATCAGCCAGCAACTCGACCGACTCGCAGACGCCCAGGGGTTCCAACCCCACGGTCACCGCGTCGACGTGATCGGCCTCTGCGCGTCCTGTCACTGAACCGCTCTCTTCACGGAGCGGGACGACGACGAGGACCGCGAGAAGAGCCGGCCCCTCAGCCCGACTGGGACAGGGGGGACTGCGCCGCCTGCAGGAACTCCTGCATGCTCACGACCTGGTCGGCGGGCGGCGCGGTCACGCTGACGGGAACGCCGAAGTCCGAGAAGTCGAGCGAGACGTCGATGCTCACCGTGCCGCCAGAGGCGACCGCCATCGACACGTGCTCCGTCATCCGGCGAAGAAGTCCCGCGCCGTCGACATAGACCTTCATCGAAACGTCTCCGAACCGCACCTGCGAGAGCGCCTGCTGCATCCATGACGGCAGGTTCTCCAAGCGGGACTTGAGCCGCGCGGTGTCGACCGTGACCGAGTACTCCTGCACGTCGACTCCGTCGACCGACGATGCGCCGACGGGGACGACGGTGTTTCCCTGCTGGGCGAGCATGTGCAGCATCAACGACGGGTTGCCCATGGCCTGGACGTTGGACGGGTCCTG
>DATGKD010000051.1:0-6394 GCA_035294855.1 Acidimicrobiales bacterium | reverse complement strand
GGCGACTACCTGGCCGAGCTGACCATGCTCATCCTGTGGAAGTCGCGCCAGCGCGACCCCTCGCTCGGTTACGCACGGACCTTCTACCGGCAGATGGAGGACGTCCTCGGCACGTGCGTCGAGCGCGGCATCAAGGTGGTGGCCAACGCCGGCGGGCTGAACCCCGGCGGCCTCGCCGAGCGCCTGCGCGAGCTCGCCGACAAGCTCGGCATCGACACGTCGGTGGCCCACGTCGAAGGCGACGACATCGTCGGTGAGCTGGCGCACCTGCAGGCGGACGGCGATCCGCTCGCTCACCTCGACACCGGCCGGCCGCTCGCCGACGCGGGCGATCCCGTGAGCGCCAACGCCTACCTCGGCGGGTGGGGCATCGCCGAGGCCCTTGCCCGCGGCGCGGACGTGGTCGTGACCGGGCGCGTCACCGACGCCTCGCTCGTCGTCGGCCCGGCGGTGTGGCGCTTCGGCTGGCGTCGTGACGACTGGGACCGGCTGGCGAGCGCGGTGGCCGTCGGCCACGTGCTCGAGTGCGGGGCCCAGGCGACCGGCGGCAACTACGCCTTCTTCACCGAGGTGCCCGGGCTCGAGCGTCCGGGCTTCCCCATCGCGGAGATGGCCTCCGACGGGTCGGCCGTCATCACCAAGCACCCCGGCACCGGCGGCCTCGTGTCGGTGGGCACGGTCACGGCGCAACTGCTCTACGAGATCGGCGCCCCCCGCTACGACAACCCGGACGTGGTGGCGGACTTCGCGACCATCCGCCTCGACCAGGTCGGTCCCGACCGTGTCCGCCTGTCCGGCGTGCGCGGCTCCCCTGCGCCCGAGAAGCTGAAGGTGTCGGTCAACCTGTTGGGCGGGTGGCGCAACACGGTGACGTTCGTGCTCACCGGTCTCGACATCGAGGCGAAGGCGGACCTCGTGACGCGCACGCTCGAGCGCTCGCTCGGCGGTGCCGGACAGTTCGCCGCGTTCGACGCCCGCCTCGTCCGCACCGACCGCGAGGACGCCCCGACGAACGAACAGGCCAGCGCGCAGCTGCGCGTCACCGTCAAGGACGGCGATCCCGACAAGGTGGGCCGGCGCTTCTCGGGAGCGGCCACCGAGCTGGCACTCGCCAACTACCCCGGCTTCTACCTGACAGCTCCCCCCGCAGAAGCCACCGCCTACGGCGTGTTCTGGCCCACGCTCGTCCCTCGCGACGTCGTCCACGAGACGGTGGTCCACGCCGACGGCCGTCGCGTCGAGATCGACCCACCGGAGACGCTCGCGACATCGTCTTCCGCTTCCTCCGACACCGAGGGTGGGGACCTGCTCAGTGCCTCGCCGGCCGGTGAGGCGGGACTCGCCGGTGAGGCGGCCGGGCCCACGCGTCGCGCGCCGCTCGGCGCCATCGCGGGCGCACGGTCGGGGGACAAGGGCGGCAACGCCAACGTGGGCTTCTGGGCGAGCACGAACGAGGCATACCAGTGGCTGCGAACCGAGCTGAGCACCGAGCGGCTGCACGAGCTGCTCCCCGAAGCGGCGTCGATGACGATCGACCGCTACGAGCTCCCCAACCTGCTCGCCGTCAACTTCGTCGTGCACGGTCTGCTCGGCGAAGGCGTGGCGTCCTCGACGCGTCCCGACCCGCAGGCGAAGAGCCTCGGAGAGTACCTACGGTCACGGTCCGTCGACGTGCCGGTGGCGCTGCTCGACGGCGGGACCGCTAACGAGGCCGGCGGCGGCTCGTAAGGGAACGGGAGGAGCGGTGGACTTCACCGAGACCGACGAACAACGCATGCTGCGCGACGCCGTGGGTGCCATCGCGTCCAAGTACGGCCACGACTACTACGTCGAGCGCGCCCGGGCCAGGGGGCACACCACCGAGATGTGGGACGAGCTCGCCGCGAGCGGCTACCTCGGCGTGAACGTGCCGGCCGAATACGGCGGCGGGGGCATGGGCATCAGCGAGCTGGCCATCGTGGGCGAGGAGCTCGCCGCGCACGGTTGCCCGCTGCTGCTGCTCGTCGTCTCCCCGGCGATCTGCGCCACGATCATCGCCCGCTTCGGCAGCGAGGAGCAGAAGAAGAGGTGGCTGCCGCGCTTCGGCGACGGCACGCTCAAGATGGCGTTCGCCATCACCGAGCCCGACGCCGGCTCCAACTCCCACAACTTGAGCACCACGGCGACGCGCGACGGCGACGTGTACCGGCTCCGGGGCACCAAGTACTACATCTCGGGCGCCGACGAGTCGGAGTCGGCGCTGGTGGTCACCCGCACCGGGACCGATCCCGACAGCGGTCGGGCGCAGTTGTCCTTGCTCGTCGTGGACCTCGACGCGCCCGGGCTCGACAAGACGCTCATCCCGGTGGAGATCGTCGCCCCCGAAAAGCAGTTCACGTTGTTCTTCGACGACGTCGAGGTCCCCGCCGACCGTCTCGTGGGAACCGAAGGCGACGGGTTGCGCCAGGTCTTCTTGGGGCTCAACCCCGAGCGGATCATGTCCGCCGCCATGGCGAACGGCCTCGGCCGCTACGCGCTCGACAAGGCGGCCTCGTACGCGCGTGAGCGGGCCGTGTGGGGCACGCCCATCGGGCGCCACCAGGGACTCGCCCATCCCCTCGCCAAGGCGAAGATCGAGGTGGAGCTGGCACGCCTCATGTGCCAGAAGGCGGCGTGGGCCTACGACTCGGGCGCCGACTCCGCCGTCGCAGGCGAGACGGCCAACATGGCCAAGTACGCCGCCGCGGAAGCAGCGCTGGCCGCCCTCGACCAGGCCATCCAGACCCATGGGGGCAACGGTCTGTCGTCGGAGTACGGCCTGGCCGACATGTGGGGCATGACCCGCCTGCTCCGGACGGCGCCCGTCAGCCGGGAGATGATCCTCAACTTCGTCGCCCAGCACTCCCTGGAGTTGCCGAAGTCCTACTGAGGGGCCGTCGTCCCCTGCGGCGGCCATGTTGCGATCTCGCATTATACAGAGTTGTATAATGCGTCCTGGTGCAGAACCCCTACAGCTATGGCAGCCCGGTCACGGGCGACCGCTTCACGGGACGTGACGAGGAGCTCGCCGCGCTGCTCAGCCGGATGACGAACGGCGTCAACGTGGTGGTGACCGCTCCCCGCCGCTACGGCAAGACGTCGCTCATCCTGGAAGCTGTCGACCGGCTCGAGCGGCGGCGACCCCGGGCGGCCGTCGTGCAGGTGAACCTGATGCGCTGTCCGACGTTGGGCGCTTTCGCGGAGCGGCTCGTCGCCGGCCTGCACGGCGCGTCGGGATCCCGTGCACGCAGGGCGACGCACGCCCTCCCCGAGGTGCTCGGCCGCCTGCGCGTGCATCCGGCGGTGTCCTTCGACGAATCCGGACACCCCACGTTTTCGTTCTCCCCGTCGCTCGCCGAGCGCGATGGCGTCGACGTGCTCGCCGACGTCTACCGCCAACTGGCGAGCGCCACCGGCGACCGACCGGCTGTGCTGATCCTGGACGAGTTCCAAGCGGTCGGGGATCTCGGCGGCGGGATCGCGCCCGCCCTCAAGGGCCTCGCCGACGAACACCCCGGCGTGTCGTTGGTCGTGGCCGGTTCCCGCGAGCACCTCATGGAGGCGCTCGTCAGCGTCCAGGGCGCTCCGCTCTACGGCATGGCGGAGCGCATCGCCCTCCGCTCCATCGACCCACCGGTCATGGAGCGGTATCTCGAGCGTCGTGCGAACGAGGGCGGAAAGCCCATGTCGCCGGGATGCGCGCCCCGGGTCGTCGCCATCGGCGGCCCGGTGCCCAACGACATCCAACGGCTCGCCTACCAAGCTTTTGAGCAATCAGGTCGCCGCATCAGCATTGCCGAGGTCGAGCGTGCGCTCGACACGGTCCTCCGCCTTGAGGAAGCAAACTTCACAGACCGCCTGGCCCGGGTCACCCGCGGTCAGCGCGCCGTGCTCGTCGGGATCGCTCGGGCGCGCGCGCTCGAACAGCCCTATGCCGCGGAGTTCGCCCGCGAGGTGGCGTACGCGGGGCCTCCCGGTGTCCGCCGGGCGGTCCAGGCGCTCCTCGAGGACGAGCTGATCGTCGAGCGTGGGGAGACGCTGACGGTGGGCGATCCTTTCTTCGCCGAGTGGCTGCGAGGGGTGTGACCCCGCGGGATTCGTCAGGCGAACGGCCCAGGCCAGGGTTCGTGCAGGCACGCCGAGGGGACACCGGCTGACCACCTTGTCCCGCCTGCCGCTTCTCCCGAGGATTGACGCAAGACTCGGGTTCGCTCGTCCGTGCGCGGGACAGGGGGTAGCGATGCGGCTGGCTTCGGGACATGCCGAAGTTGCTGAGGCATGAACAGTCAGCTGTTCCGCTTCACCTGGTACCGCTTCACCGCCAGCCTGCGGCGCCGCCTGGGGGGCTACCTCGCCGTCGCGCTCCTCGTGGGCTTGGTCGGGGGGCTGGCGATGGCGTCGGTGGCAGGCGCACGGCGCACCCAGTCGACGTTCCCCCGCTACCTGTCCGCCGCCCATTCCTCCGATCTCGAGTTCCAGGCCTACCTGTCGGGCGGCGCGCCACCGGCCAACCTGTATTCGTCGGCGTTCACCGGCCGGATCGCCCACCTGGCCCACGTCACAGGCGTCGCCGCCGCCGGGCAGGTCTTTGCTCCCCCCGATGGCCCCAACGGGCAGCCCTACCTGCCCGCCGCCCTGCAGAACAACGAGGTGAACGAGATCGCCCCCATCGGCGGCCTCTTCTACTCCCAGGACCGCGTGATCGCCGACGAGGGGAGAGTGCCCGATCCCGCCCGCCCCGACGAGTTCGCCGTGACCGCGCAGGCCCTGCGGCTGCTCCACTGGCACGTGGGCCAGGAGGTGAATTTCAGCGCCTTCACCCTCGCCGCGGTTTCGGTCTCAGGGGTCGGGTTGCCGCCCGGCCCGCCCGCCTTCCGCTTCCGGGCGAAGCTGGTCGGGGTCGTCGCCCTCGACACCGCCGTGGTCCACGACGAGGTCGACGCCTACCCGACGTTCATGATCTTCACCCCCGCGCTGACCGGCCGGCTGACCGCTGCCTCCGACGCCGGTTACGCCACGTACTACCTGCGCCTGGACCACGGGGCGCGCGACGTCTCCGCGGTCGAGAAGGAACTGATCTCGCTGCTGCCTCCGGGCTCCTTCTACAACTTCCATGTCACCTCCGTCGGCGAAGCACAAGTCGAGCGGGCCACCAAGCCCGAGTCGATCGCGCTCGGGGTGTTCGGGGCCATTGCCGGTCTCGCTGCCCTTCTCATCGCCGGTCAGGCCATCAGCCGCGCGATACGGACCAACCGCAAGGACCTCGAGGTGCTGCGGGCCCTGGGCGCGGGTCCGGCGATGCTCGCCACGGACGCGCTGACGGGAATCCTGGGCGCCATCCTCGCCGGTTCGTTCCTCGCCGCCGCGCTGTGCGTCTTGCTGTCGCCGGCGGCCCCGCTCGGTGTCGCGCGCCAGGTCGACCCCTCGCCCGGCTTCACGTTCGACTGGCTCGTGCTCGGAGCGGGCTACGCGCTCTTCGTTGTGACCCTGACGGCGATCGCCGTCGGCCTGACCTTCCTGGCCGTCCGTGCGCGAGGGTCTCGTCCGACCGTCTCGCCGACGCAGGAGTCCTCGCGCCTCGTGAGCGCGGCGGCACGCCTGGGGCTGCCACCGGCATCGATCGCGGGAATCCGCTTCGCGGTGGAACGCGGCCGCGGCGAGGACGCCGTGCCCGTGGGCTCGGCCCTTCTCGGTGCGGTCCTGGCGGTGGCGGTCGTCGTCACCACGATCACCTTCGGCAACGGCCTCTCCACCCTGGTGTCCCGACCGAGTCTCTACGGTTGGAACTGGAGTTACGCCATCGAGACGGCGGGAAGCGGCAATAACGTGCCCCCCGTGGCCAGGAACCTCCTGAGCAAAGACAAGTACGTCGCCAGCTGGACGGGGTTCAACTTCGCCGACGCCGAGATCGACGGTCAGACGGTCCCGATCCTGCTCGTCCCGACGCACGCCGCGTTCAGCCCTCCCATCTTGTCGGGCCACGCGGTGGAGGGCCTCGGTCAGGTCGTGCTGGGCGGGGCGACTCTCGCGCAGTTGCACAAGCACCTCGGCGACACCGTCGTCCTGAGCTACGGATCGCCACAGGACGCCCCGGTGTACGTCCCCCCCACCACGATGCGCGTCGTGGGCACGGCGACCTTTCCCGCCATCGGGAACGCGGGCAGCCTGCACGTCTCGATGGGCACCGGGGTGATGGTCCCCCAGGGCATCGAACCGCTGGCCATGCGCCAGGCACTCACGAGCCCCGACCCCAACCAGAACGGCCCGGGACTGGTCGCGGTCCGCCTCCGCAATGGGGTCAGCGCGAGCGCGGCCCTGGCTTCTCTCCACAGCATCGCCGACACCGCCTCACGGGTGGTCGACCAGGACCCCAACT
>DATGKD010000050.1:0-10251 GCA_035294855.1 Acidimicrobiales bacterium | reverse complement strand
TGAGCGACCGAAGGTCATCGTAGAGCGCGCACAAACGGGGCACCATCGTCAGCTTTGGGGATCCACTGCGGCTGCCCGTGGGGCCCGAGTGTGCCGCTACGAGCCGTGCTTTCCTCGCCACAGCGCGCATTTGCCGGCGGCGGGCGCGGCCGGGCCGCCGTCGACGAGATGCGACTGCTCGGTCGTGGCGTCGTACGTGCGAGTCGGGATCAGCGTTTCCCCGGCTTCAGCCCTGCCGGAGATGCCTCAATCGTTCTCGGACGGGCTCTCGGATGTGGCCGGGTCGAACTCGAGCGACAGGGAGTTGACGCAGTAGCGCAAGCCGGTCGGGCCGGGACCGTCGGGGAAGACGTGGCCAAGATGGCCGCCGCAGCGGGCACAGGTGATCTCGGTCCGGCGCATGCCGAAGGAGCGGTCCTCGTGTTCGTCGATGACGCCCTCCTCCATGGCTCGAGTGAAGCTCGGCCATCCGGAACCGGAGTCGAACTTGTCGTCGGACCGGAAGAGCTCGGCGCCGCAGCCGGCGCAGCGGAACAGCCCCGGGTCGTGCACGTCGAGCAGCGCGCCGGTCCAGGCGGGCTCGGTGCCTTTTTCGCGGAGAACGTGGTAGCGGTCCGGAGGGAGCTCGAGCTTCCACTGGTGCTCGGACTTGTCGATCTCGGGCCCGGGGTTGCCGGACCGCGCGCTGTCTGCCTCGGTGGTGTCGGGGCTCATCTGGGCCTCCTTGTTCCTAGAAGTGAATCGGGAAAAGACCCTTTCGATCAGTCTCATGCCCGGGAAACACCGGTGCAGACGGGCCTGTTCCTGAAAAGAGGGGGTTCCGGGGCGCTTTGCTAACGTCGCGTCAGAAACCCCTCTTATCAGGAAGAACGCGCCGACCGAAGCCGAATGGACCTCCACGACAGTCCCGAGGACGCTGCCTTCCGGGCCGAGACGCGCACGTGGCTCGAAGCCAACCTGAGGGGGGAGTTCGCCGACGCCCGGGGCCTCGGGCGGGCGGGCTTGCAACACGAAGGGCGCGAGGTCCGCCTGGCGTGGGAGCGCCACCTGGGGAAGGCGGGCTGGACATGTCTGGGCTGGCCCGTCGACTGGGGCGGCCGGGGAGCTCCGGTCTCCCAGCAGGTCATCTGGAGCGAGGAGTACGTGCGCGCCGAAGCGCCGGCGCGCATCAACGTCATGGGGGAGGGTCTCCTTGGCCCCACGCTCATCGCCTACGGCACCCACGAACAGAAGCGGCGCTTCCTTCCGCCCATCTGCGCGGGTGAGGAGCTCTGGTGCCAGGGCTACTCCGAGCCGAACGCCGGCTCGGACCTCGCCAACGTGCAGACGAAGGCGGTGCTCGACGGCGACGAATGGGTCATCACGGGACAGAAAGTCTGGACGAGCTACGCCCAGTGGGCGCAGTGGTGCTTCGCGGTGTGCAGAACCGACTCCGAGGCGCCCCGGCATCGAGGGCTGTCGTACCTTCTGGTCCCCATGGACCAACCGGGCGTGGACGTGCGACCGATCCGTCAGATCACGGGCACCTCGGAGTTCAACGAGGTGTTCTTCGACGGGGCGCGCACGAAGGCCGATCTCGTGGTGGGCGGTGTCAACGACGGCTGGCGCGTGGCCCTCGCCACGCTGGCGTTCGAACGCGGTGTCGGCCTGCTGGGTGACGTGGTGGCGTTCGGCCGTGAGCTCGACTCGGTGCTGAAGCTCGCCAGGAAGAACGGCTGCAGCGCCGACGCCCTCACGCGCCAACGACTGGCCGACGCATGGATCCGCCTGCGGATCCTGCAGCTCAACACCTTGCGTTCGCTCACCGGCGTCGACGGGCCGGTCGCCCCGCCCGAAGCATCCATCGCCAAGTTGTACTGGGCCAGCTGGCACCGCGACCTCGGCGAGCTCGCCATGGACGTGCTGGGCGCAGAGGCGACCGTGGCGGAGGATGCGCCGTACGAACTCGGCGAGCTCCAGCGCATCTTCCTCTTCAGCCGGGCGGACACCATCTACGGCGGTTCGAACGAGATCCAGCGCAACGTCATCGGCGAACGGGTCCTCGGGCTGCCCGCCGAGCCGAAGGTGGCGGACCCCGGGCCTCACGGCGTGGCTGACACTGTGGCCGAGAAGGCCAAGGCGGCCGCGGCGACGTGAGTGACGTCTCTCCGCCCCTGGGTGCGCCCCCGCCGCAGTCGCCCGGCGCGCACGACCTGCTCGCGGGCAAGGTGGTCGTGGTCACCGCATCGGCGGGCACGGGCATCGGCTTCGCGGCCGCCACGCGCTGCGCGGAGGAAGGCGCAGTGGTCGTGATCTCCGACACGCACGAGCGGCGCCTCGGGGAGGCTGCCGACCGTCTGAAGGAGATGACCGGCACCAAACCCCTGGCAGTGCGCTGCGACGTCACGGTGGAGCAAGACGTGGCCCACCTCTACGACGCTGCGGTGGCCGAGCACGGGCGCATCGACGCGGCGATCAACAACGCCGGCCTCGGCGGCAACGCCCCCATCATCGAGATGACCGACGAGCAGTGGTCGACGGTGCTCGACGTCACACTCACCGGGACGTTCCGGTGCACGCGCGCCGCGCTGCGACGGATGTCGATCCAGGGTCACGGGGTCATCGTCAACAACGCGTCCGTGCTCGGCTGGCGGGCGCAGGCCAACCAGGCGCACTACGCCGCGGCGAAGGCGGGCGTGATGGCGCTGACCCGTACCGCTGCGGTCGAGGGGGCCGAATTCGGCGTGCGCGTCAACGCCGTGGCGCCGAGCCTGGCGCTGCACCCGTTCCTCAACAAGGTGTTCCCCGACGACGAGCTCGAGCGCCTCCGGCGCAACGAGCTGTTCGGCCGCTCGGCGGAGACGTGGGAAGTGGCGAACGTCATGGTCTTCCTGGCGAGCGACTACTCGTCGTACCTGAGCGGCGAGGTCATCTCGGTGTCCTCACAGCACCCGTGAGACAGCACATGATCTCGCTCGCATGACCGACAGCCACAGGGTCGACACCGAGGATCCCCGTGGCGACCTCCGCTGGGGCTCGATCGCGGGGCTCGTGGCCGACGCCGCCCGACGCTTCGGCCACGCCCAAGCCGTGGCCGACGGCACGACGCGGCTTTCCTTCGACGAGCTCGAGCGCGTGGCGCTCGACGCCACGCGCGGCGTGATCGCCGCGGGTATCCACCCCGGGGACCGGGTGGCGATCTGGGCCCCCAACACCGTCGAGTGGATCGTCGCCGCGCTCGGGATCGTGGGGGCGGGCGGCGTGCTCGTCCCGCTCAACACGCGCTTCAAGGGCCCGGAGGCCGCCTATGTCCTTGAGGCGTCGGGGGCGCGCGCCCTGTTCACGGTGCGCGGGTTCCTCGGCTTCGACTACCCCGAGATGCTCGAGGGCGAGGACGTGCCCGCACTGGAGCGCATCGTGCTGCTTCGCGACGACGTGGGCACCCTCAGCGAGCCGTTGAGATCCGACGAGGTCCCCATCTTCGGGTGGCACGAATTCCTGCGCGGCGCCGAAGGCGTCGTGGAGTCCGAGGATGGCGTGGTGGGCGCGGTCACCGACGAGCGTGCCGCGCTCGCCCGCTGGCGCGCGGTGCGCGGTGAGGACCTGTCCGACATCGTCTTCACGTCGGGCACGACGGGCAAGCCCAAGGGCGCGACGACCACGCACGCGCAGACGCTGCGCACGTTCGCCACGTGGTCCGGCATCGTGGGGCTGGCGGAGGGCGACCGCTACCTCGTGGTCAACCCGTTCTTCCATACCTTCGGGTACAAGGCGGGCATCCTGGCGTGCGTCATGCAAGGGGCGACGATCGTTCCCGTCCCGGTGTTCGACGTCGACCGCGTCCTCGAACTGATCGAGACGGAACGCATCACCGTCCTGCCAGGCCCGCCGACGCTCTACCAGTCGATCCTCGACCACCCGCGCCGCGACGAGCACGACCTGTCGTCGCTGCGCCTGGCGGTCACGGGCGCGGCGGTCGTGCCGGTGGAGCTCGTGCGCCGCATGCGCGCCGAGCTCGGGTTCGCCACCGTCCTCACCGCGTACGGGCTCACCGAGTCGACGGGCGTGGTCACGATGTGCCGGCAGGGCGACGACCCCGAGACGATCGCGCAGACCTCGGGGCGCGCCATCCCCGACGTCGAGGTGCGCGTGGTGGACGACGGCGGCAAGGCGGTGGCGACGGGGGAGCCGGGCGAGGTGGTGGTGCGCGGCTACACCGTGACCGCCGGCTACTTCCGGGATCCCGAGGCGACGGCCGAGACCATCGACACGGACGGGTGGCTGCACACCGGCGACGTCGGCGTGATGGACGACGCCGGCAACCTGCGCATCACCGACCGGAAGAAGGACATGTTCATCGCGGGAGGCTTCAACGCTTATCCGGCCGAGATCGAGGCGACGCTGCTGCGGCATCCTTCGGTGTCGCAGGTGGCCGTGGTGGGCGTGCCCGACGAACGCCTCGGTGAGGTGGGCTGCGCGTACGTCGTGGTCCGCCCGGGTGCGGATGCCGACGCGTTGCCGGACGACCTCGTTGCCTGGGCTCGTGACCAGCTCGCCAATTACAAGGTGCCGCGGCACGTCCGGGTGGTCGCGACCCTCCCCACCAACGCGAGCGGCAAGGTCTTGAAGACGGAGCTGCGAGCGAGCTTCGGCGAGGGGACCGAGCCTGCCGCGTCTACCGTGGACCGCCCGACGGAAGGAGCCTGATGCGAGGGATCGTGTACACCGGCGAGCGCGCCGAGGTCACCGACAAGCTCGAGGTCGCCGAGCCCGGTCCGACCGAGGTGAAGGTGAGCGTGGCCGCCGCGGGCGTGTGCCACTCCGACCTGTCCGTCCTGGACGGCACCATCCCGTGGAAGGCACCGTCGGTCCTGGGCCACGAGGGCGCCGGCGTGGTGGAGGCGGTCGGCAGCCTGGTGCGCTCGGTGAAGCCCGGCGACCACGTCGTGATCGCCACCCTCGCCAACTGTGGCGTCTGCCGGGCGTGCAACACGGGGCACCCCACCATGTGCATCAAGAGCCTCGGCAACGTGTCGACCCCCTTTACGTACGACGGCGAGCCGGCGTCGAACTTCGCGGCGACCTCGGTGTTCACCGAGCAGACGATCGTGTCGGAGATCCAGGCCGTTCCCATCCCCAAGGAGGTGCCGCTCACGTCGGCATGCCTCATCGGCTGCGGAGTGCTCACCGGCGTGGGGGCGGTGCTCAACCGGGCGACGGTGCTGCCCGGGCAGACGGCGGCGGTCTTCGGCGTGGGCGGGGTGGGGCTGAACGTCATCCAGGGCCTGCGCCTGTCACAGGCGAGCCGCATCGTGGCGGTCGACACCGTGGCCGGCAAGGAGAGCTTCGCCCGGCAGTTCGGCGCGACCGACTTCGTCGACGCCAGCCAGGGCGACGCCGTGGAGGAGATCAAGCGCATCGTGCCGCACGGCCCGCAGTCGGTGGCCGGCGCGCTCGGACCGGGCGGGGTGACGTGGGCGTTCGACTGCGTCGGGCACCCCGCCGTGCTGCACAACGCCATCGACGCGCTCGACTGGGGCGGCACGGCGGTCGCCATCGGCGTCCCGCCCCGTGGCAGCGAGGTGAGTGTCGACATCAACCACTTGGCCTACGTCGACCGCGGGTTGCTCGGGTGCCGCTACGGGTCGAGCCGGCCCCGCCACGACATCGCCCTGATGGTCGAGCTGTACTTGGAGGGCAAGCTCATGTTGGACGAGCTGGTGACCGAGACCCGGCCGCTCGAGGGATTCAGCGACATCGTCGCCGACATGCACGCCGGCAAGCTGGCCCGGGGAGTGCTCACGCTCTGAGCGCGCATAGGACCTGCCCTGCGGGGTAGGGATAACGAATGCTCCGTGGGCGGCAGCGCAGGCTGCCCGGAACGTGTAGGAATGGCGCGCACCGGATTCGGCCCGTCAACCGGAGCCAAGGGAGTGTGCCATGACACTCGACCGCCTGAGCCCACTGGACGCGTCGTTCCTGCACGTCGAAGACGACGTCAGCCACATGCACATCGGCGCCATCGGGATCTTCGAAGGCCCCGTGCCGCGCTTCGAGGACGTCGTGGAGATGGTGAAGGGCAAGTTGCCCCTCGTGCCTCGCTACCGGCAGGTGGTGCACTTCGTGCCGCTCCAGCTGGGCCGGCCGGTGTGGGCGGACGACTCCTCCTTCGACCTCTCCTACCACCTGCGCCACACAGCGCTCCCCGCCCCCGGGGGCGAGGCCGAGCTGCGGGCGCTCGTGGGCCGGATCATGGCCCAGCAGCTCGACCGCACGAAGCCGTTGTGGGAGATCTGGGTCGTCGACGGCCTGAGCGGCGACCGCTGGGCGATGGTGTCGAAGACCCACCACGCGTTGGTGGACGGAGTTGCCGGGACAGAGCTCCTCGCGGTGATCATGGACACCTCGCCCACCCCGTCGGCGCCCGTCCCCGACGAGTGGACGCCGGGCCCGAGCCCGAACGGCGTGCGGCTGATGGTCGACGCCGCGCGAGGCCTGGCGAGCAGCCCGTACGAGCAGTTCCGGGCGGTGCGGGCCGGCACACGGGTGCCTCGCGCCGCGTTGCGGTACGCGGGCGAGGTGGCACGCGGGCTGACGTCCATGGCCGGGGTGGCCAAGCCGACGCCGGTGTCGACTCTGAACGGGCCGCTCGGCCCCCACCGCCGCTACGCGTGGGCCGGCACGTCGGTGGACGCCATCAAGCGCGTGCGCAAGTCGTTCGGCGGCGCGTTCAACGACGTGGTGCTGGCGGCGATCACCAACGGGTTCCGCGACCTCCTGCTCAGCCGGGAGGAGTCCGTGGACCGCGTGGTACGCACACTCGTGCCGGTGTCGGTGCGGGCGCGTGGCCTCGGGCCTGCCGTCGGTGACGGCACCATGCAGAACAAGGTGTCGGCCATGTTCGCCGAGCTCCCCGTGGGCATCGAGGACGCCGTCGAGCGGTTGCGCATGATCACGGTGCAGATGGACGGCTTGAAGGAGTCGAAGGAGGCCGTCGCCGGGGAGGCGCTCACATCACTGTCGGGCTTCGCGCCCCCGATGCTGCTGGCGCTCGGGATGCGCCTCGCCACCCGCGTCGCGCAGCGCAACGTCAACACGGTGACGACCAACGTGCCCGGACCGCAGCTCCCGCTCTACGTCGCGGGCAGGCGCATGGTGGCCGCCTATCCGTACGTCCCGCTCGCCAGCCAGGTCCGCATCGGTGTCGCCATCTTCTCGTACGACGGCCAGGTCACCTTCGGCATCACCGGGGACTGGGACACCACGCCCGACCTCGACGTGCTCGCCCGGGGGATCGACCAGGGCATGGCCGAGATGCTCCGGCGGTGCGACTAGTGCACGTCGGCGTCTCTGGGATCGTCGGCGTCTCTGGCGTCACCGGCGTCACCGGCGTCACCGGCGTCTGAGCATGGCGCGCATCGGGCTCGTCCTCGGGGCGGGCGGTATGGCCGGGATCGCCTACCACGCGGGCGTGCTCGCCGGGCTCGCCGAAGGCGTGGGATGGGACCCGCGTGAGGCGGACTTGATCGTGGGCACCTCGGCGGGGTCGCTCATCGCCGCAGGCCTGCGTGCCGGGCTTTCCGCTGCCGACATCGCGGCGCGTGCCGAGGGCTCGCCGCTGTCGCCGGAGGGTGCCGCGTTACTCGAGGCGTCCGACGCCGCGGTTGGCCCGAGCCGCGACGGGCCCCCAACCATGAGCCTGCGCCTGCGCACCCCGGCGGCACCCGGCGTCCTTCTGGCGGCCGGTTTGGCCCCGTGGCGGATCCGACCGGCGGCGGTCATCGCGGGGTTGCTGCCACCCGGTTCGGCACCGACCGAGGCGCTCGAAGCAGGCCTCGACGCGCTGTACGACGACCGGTGGCCAGCGAGGCCGATGTGGGTGTGTGCGGTCCATCTCGACTCGGGGCGGCTGACGGTGTTCGGGCGGGACGGCGCGCCGCGCGCACGGGTGGGGGAGGCGGTGGCGGCATCGTGCGCCATTCCGGGCTACTTCGCCCCCGTTCCCGTCAACGGCGCGCGCTACGTCGACGGCGGCGCGCATTCGCTCACCAACCTGTCCGAGGTCGCCCGCCTGGGGCTCGATCTCGTGATCGTGAGCGCGCCCATGTCGCGCACCGGCCGGCGGCGGCCGACGAGCCTGGTGGTACGCGAGCTGGCGCGGCTCGAGCTGGGCGTCGAGGCGCGCCGGGTGCGCCGACGGGGGGCGGCGGTGCTCGCGTTCCAGCCCACGGCGGCCGACCAGGCGACCGCCGGCCTCAACTTCATGAACCCCGCGCGCCAGGCCGCCATCGCGCGCCAGGCGCGGGCCTCGACGTTGCGACGCCTCGAGCGCGCGGACGTGCGAGAGCGCTTGGCGATGCTGCGCGGCTAAGGCCTCGGCGCCGGCGGGGCTCACCGCCGGCCCTTGGAAGGGCTGCTCGCGCCGTTGCAAGCGACCGGCACCAACTTCTCGCCCGGCGCCGGTGACGTGAGCGGGCCGCGTCGTCGCATGGCCCGGGAACGCCGCGTCGGCGCGAACCGTCAGGCGGCCTCGCGCCGGTACGACACCGCGAGCGCCTCGTCGACGAACCGCTTCACCTCGGCCGACCAATAGAACCCCACGTGGCCGCCCGTGTACGTGGCGAGGGCGGGGCGCCCCCAGTGCATCCAGAGCCTCCGCGCCTGACCGAATGTGGACATGCGGTCGGCGAGCCCGGCGAACACGAAGCGACGGTCGAACGGCACACCGCATTGCATCGCGAGCGGCGACACCACGCGGTGGGCTTCGTCGGCGATCGGGCCGAGCGCCCCGCCGGTGATCGCCAGCCTCGTCATGTTGCGCGGCATGTGGCGGCGGAAGAGCTGGGGGAGGTCGACGACCGGGATCCCCGCGATCACGCACGCCAGGTCGTCCTCGAGCGAAGCCACCAACGACGCCACCAATCCGCCCAGCGAATAGCCGATGACGCCCACCTGCTCGGCGCCCTGAGTGGCGCGCAACCACCGAATGGTCCGGCGCAGGTCCCAGGCGGCCTGCGCGATCCCGCGCACGCTGTCGACCATGTCGATCGTCATGAGGTCCTCGCCGCGCACGCGGCCCGACGCCCGCGGACCGTGCAGGGGGAGAACGGGGACGACGACATTGATCCCCTGCCGGTGCAGCTGATGCACACGGAACGCCCGCAGGTCCATGAGCGCATTCGTCCCCATGCCGAACCCGTGGGCGCACACGAGCCACGCCCCGGTCTCGGGCCCCGGGGCGCGAGACACCCACGCGTGGACGGTGCGGTTGGCGGTGTGCCGGAGCCAGCGGTCACGGTCGACCTCTTCGGCGTGGGGCTCCCACCCGCTCGTGAAGGTGGCGTGCTCGTACGAGACGACCACGCGGTTTTCGTGCCGCGCCACGACGTCGTCCGGCGGGGGAGGGTCGGAGTGGTAACGGGCGGGATCGTCGAGCCAGCCCTGGTCGACGCACAGCTCGCGGAAGGCCGCCACGTCCGCGGCTGCGGCGGCGTACTCGTCCAACTTCGGCAACAGTCCCGGGTGCCGGAACACCGCCATGAGGAGCTCGTCGAGATAGGCCTGGGCGACGAGCGCCGGTGTCGTCCGGGCGGGCAGCACGGTGTCGTCGTGGATGGAGCGCGCCGTGCGGGCGCGTGACCGGGCAGTGAACGCCACCACGTGAGGTGCGGCCAAGAGCAGTGCAGCAACCCGCGGGTCAGCCACGGCCCGGCGCGCGCCCCGGTAGGCGCGCAGCGCCGTCTGCCACACAGGCACCGGCGACGATGTCGGCGGCAGCGCGTCGGAGGTGGCGGACGAGATCAGTGCTGCGACGGCGGGCTCGCCGAGCTGCTCGGCCAGACCAGCGCTGGGAGCGGGATCGAGAAAGGCCGCAGTTTCAGCGAGGAGCGCGTCCCGGACAGCCTGGGGCGCGTCCGGAACAGCCTGGGGCGCGTCGGGTTGAGCGAGGGGCGCGTCGGCCACGGCGTCGGGCAGGTTCCGCTCAGGCAGCCAAAGTGATTCGGACACCTCGTGTTCTTCCCCCACGGGTCCAGCCTAAGTCCCTGTGACCAGGTTGGTTGAGCATTCGTTGGAACGATCTGAGGCCACCGGGCAGGATCCGCCCACGAGGTCGGCCCACGACGCAGATGCGCGGTACAGGGCCGGTCCGTCAGGACGTCGGTGACCGCGGGGCTTTCGCGGTCGGCCGGTTGAGGCGGGCGAACATGGGCTTTTGCGACCGGTACAGGCCCGGGAACTCCTTGTAGAGCCGTTCGTACACGGCCTGCTCGG
>DATGKD010000049.1:0-9148 GCA_035294855.1 Acidimicrobiales bacterium | reverse complement strand
CGCCTCGGGGAAACCACCGGCCTCGTCCCACGCGATGCCATCGGGTACCGCCAGCGCGGCGTCCTCGTCGACGAGCGCGAGCTCCGCCTGGGCGCCACCCCCTACCACGGCCATGACCCGGTCGCCGGGGGAGAAGCGGGTGGTCTTCGCTGACGTCGCCACGACGCGACCGGCAAGCTCCATGCCGGGGATCTCCGCGGGATACCCCGGCGGGGGCGGGTAGAGGCCGATGCGCTGCAGGAGGTCCGCGTTGTTGAGGCCGGCCGCCTCGACCTCCACGAGGAGCTCGCCGGCACCGGGGACGGGATCGGGATGTTCGTCCCAGCGCAGTTCGCCGGCCACGATGGTCACCGCTCGCATCGCCCTGAAGGTAGACGGATCAGGGCTTGGGGACGCGGCCCTCGTGCCTCCGCCGGCGCGCCTTGCCCCTCGAGCGCGCCAACAGCACGCCCATCACCACGCCCACGGCCAAACAGGCGAGGATCACCCAGATGAGCCGCGGACGGCTGGTGACGAACCAGAACCGGACGACGACGGCCTGCGAGTTCTGGACGACGAACACCGCCACGGCGGCCATCACCACCAGCAGCGCGACCACCCGGCCCAGCCCCCGCCGGCGCCGGGGTTGTCGGTCAAGGTCGACGGGGCCGAGGCCCGGCGGCTCGCTCACGGCGACCCGACCGTTCGCCGCTTGTGCGACTGGGTCACACCGCGAGGTGGGAGTCGTCCCACAGCCGGATGCCGCCCAAGATGCCGGCGGTGTTGTCGACGACGGTGACGTCGGGATCGAGGTCGCCGCGGATCTTCTTGGCGTTGCCGCCGCCGATGTAGCAGTGGTCGAAGAACGACAGAGCGCGCAGCGTGGCGATGGCCTTGTGGACGCGCTTGCTCCACCGGGCGTTGCCGACCGCCTTGCGCGCCGCTTCGCCGATGACCTCGTTGTAGGTGTCGCCCTTCAGGAACGGGTGGTGGGCGAACTCGAGGTGCGGCAGGAGCCGGCCGTCGTAGAAGAACGCCGTGCCCACGCCGGTGCCGAGGGTGACGACCAGCTCGAGGCCCTTCTTCCTCACCACCGCGGCGCCCTGGACGTCCGCGTCGTTGGCGACGCGCGCCGGCATGGCGAGGCGTGTGGACAGCGCGCCCGCCAGGTCGAAGCCGGTCCACAGCTTGACGAGCTGGTGGTCGATCTTTGAACCCGGTCCGTGCGTCGTGACGAAGTGCGGCGCGGACAGGACGCGACCGCTGCGCACCATGCCCGGGAAGCCGGCCGACAGGCGCTGCGCGAGAGGGAGCGGCGCCACCAAGGCAGCCAGGTCGTCCACCAGCTTGGCGGGCGGGCACGGATAGGTGGTGGGGACGGTCACCCGGTCCGCCACCATGGCGCCGGTGGCGTCCAAGACCGAGGCCTTGAGCCCCGTTCCCCCGATGTCGATGGCGAGTGTCCACGGCGTCCTGGGGACGTGACCGGTGCGCTTCGACGCGGACACCGAGCGCTTGGCGGCTCCCGGCGCAGTGGGCGTGGTCGTCATGTGTCCCCCCAGCGCTCGTTGTGGAGCACATCGTCGAGCGGCAGGCGCGTCCGCCACCCGCGCCGCTCGAGGTCCGGCGTCGTCTGCAGCCCCTTCACCGGCCCGAGGCACAGCCACGCCACCGGGCGCACGCCGTCGGGGATCCCGAGCAGCTCGCGCAGGAACGACTCCCGGTAGAACGAGACCCACCCCATGCCCCAACCTTCGGCGGTGCAGGCGAGCCAGAGGTTCTCGATGGCGAGGCAGACCGAGTAGAGCCCGGCGTCGGCGATGGCGTGCCGGCCGAGGACGTCGGGCGCGCCGCGCGCCGCGTCGTACGTGACCACGAGCGACAGGCTGGCCTCGAGGATGCCGTCGATCTTGATGCCGGCGAAGCGTTCGGCCCGTTCGCCCTCGAGGCTGTCGGCGAAGGCCCGGCGCTCGCTCTGCACGTGCGACCAGAACGCGCGCCGGGTGGACTCGTCGGTGACGAGCACGAAGTCCCACGGCTGGGACAGCCCCACACTCGGCGCGGCGTGGGCGGCCTCGAGGACCCGCCGCAGGACGTCGGGGTCGACGGGCTCGCCGGTGAACTCGGCGCGCACGTCGCGGCGCCGGAAGACGACGTCGTAGAAGCCGGGGGCGGCTGCGCTTGTCCCCGCCGGGCGGGGGCCGGCCTCGACGCCGGCGGGCGCGCGGTCCATCTCCGCACGTTACCGGCGGTTGGTGCCCGACGGCGTTGGGTAGCGTCGCGGCTTGATGCGCCGCTCCTGGGCCCGCCCACAGCCGCGATGACCGACCAGCCCTGGGCGGGCGACGCGTGCTCGCTGGTGGACGCCTTCCGCTCCGGTGGGATCACGCCGCCCGAGGCGCTCGAACTGACCCTGGCCGCCATCGACCGCTCGGCGCTCAACGCGTTCAGCTACGTCGACACCGACGAGGCGACGCGCGCCGCGCACGATGCCGACGTGTCGTTGCCGTTCGGCGGGGTTCCCGTCGGCATTAAGGAGCTCGAATCGGTCGAGGGGTGGCCGTTCACCGAGGGATCACTCGTCTTCGCCGACCGCACGGGGACGTTCACGACGACCCAGGTGCAACGGCTGGTCGCCGCGGGTGCGGTGCTCGCCGGCCAGACCACGGCGAGCGAGTTCGGCGGCATCAACGTCACGAGTACCCGCCTGCACGGCACGACGCGCAACCCCTGGAACACCGAGCGCACGCCGGGCGGCTCGTCGGGGGGATCCGCGGCGGCGGTGGCGGGCGGCCTCGTGCCCATCGCCTCGGGCGGGGACGGCGGCGGGTCGATCCGCATCCCCGCCGGCTTCACCGGCCTCTTCGGGTTGAAGACCACGTTCGGGCGCATCCCGAAGGGCCCGTACGCGCACCAGACCCCGCACACCGTCACCCTCGGGTGCGTGAGCCGATCGGTGCGCGACACGGCGCGCTGGCTCGACGTGTGCAACGGCTACGACCCGCACGACACGCTCAGCCTGCCGCGCGTCGAGGGCTACGAAGCCGGGCTCGGCACTCATCGTGAGGCGCTCGCCGGCAAGCGGGCGATCGTCTCCGTCGACCTCGGCGTGGCCGTCGTGCGCCCCGAGGTCGCCGACGTCGTGGTGCGCGCCGCAGAAGCGCTCGTCGCCGACGCCGGCTTGGAGCGCGTCGACGTCGCCATCGCGTTTCCGCCCGCGCTCTTCGAGTGGGCGATGTCGAACCTGGTGACGCTGGCCGCCGATCTCGGCGACCGCTACCCGGGGTGCGAGGGCGACCTGACCCCCGAGATCATGCTGGGCATGAACATCGCCCACCACCACTACGACCTGGCCATGGCGGGTGCGGCGGAGGCGTTCCGGGTGCGCGCCCATGAGGCCATGGCGGAGCTGCTCGACGAGGTCGACTTCATCTTCGCCTCGACCAATCCCGACGTGGCGTTCGGCGCGGCCGGCCCAGTGCCGACGACGGTGGGCGACATCGACCTCATGGCGCGCTTCGACAACGACATCATGCGGGTGGGCGGCAATCAGGGTGCGCTCACGTTCCCGGCCAACTTCGCGGGCAACCCGGCGGTGTCGGTGCCGGTGGGAAAGGTGGAGGACCTTCCCGTCGGGATGCAGATCATCGGCCGTCACCACGCCGAAGAGCTCCTCCTCGACCTGGCGCTCGTCGCCGAGCGCGAGCGGCCGTGGCCGTTGGTGGCGCCCGGGTCTCCTGTCTGACGCCTACTTCGTCGTTCGGACCGTCGTTCGGACCGTCGTTCGGACCGGCGGTCGGACCGTCGGTCGGGCCCGGACCGGGGTGGGTCAGCGCCGGTCGGTGAGTGCGGCATAGGCGGCGTCCTGCAGTTCGCGGTGGACGGCCGGCGGGGTGGACGTCTCCCAGATGCGCTGCGTCAGGACGATCACCACGAGGTCACGGACCGGGTCGACCAGCCACGACGTGCCGAGCCCGCCGTCCCAACCGAACGACCCGGCCCGCGGCCCGTCCGTGGTCACCGCCTGGCAGAAGCCCCAGCTCCGCCCCTCGAGGAAGGCGTTGACCGAGGGGGTCCGGCGCTGCTCGGCGGTCAGCTGGTCCGACGCCATCTGCGCGACCGCCTCGGCGGACATCACCGGAGTTCCCCGACGGAGGAACATCCGGGCGAAGGCCAGGAGGTCATCCGCGCACGACACGAGCCCGGCGGCACCGTCCTCGAAGGCGGGTGGCCGGCTCCACTGGCCGTCGGGCGGGTCCCAGACGGCGAGCCCCTCGGGAGTGGCCTCGTACGCGGTCACCAGGCGGTCGAGGTCGCGGGTCCAAAACGACGTGCCGTCCATGCCGAGCGGACCGAAGATCCGCGTGCGCAGCACCTCGCCGCACGGCATCCCGGCCGCGCGCGCCACGAGCATCCCGAGGACCTCGGCGCCCGCGTTGTACATCCACTGCTCGCCCGGCTGCGCGATGAGCGGCAGCGACCCGAGGGCGGCGATCCAGGTGTCGGGATCGGGCGGCTCGTCGGGCCGGGGCGGCCCGAACGTGCCCAGCTGCAATTCGTTGGTGGCCTGCACCACCGGCCAGGGCTCCGGAGCCATGAACATCTCGACCACCATGCCGAAGCCGAACGTGAACGTGAGCAACTGGCGCACGGTGATGGCGCCGTGCGCCGGGACCGTGTGCTCGAGCGGGCCGTCGGGCCGCCGCAGGACCCTCGGCCGGGCGAGCTCCGGCAGCCACTTCTCCACCGAGTCGTCCAGCCCGAGCACGCCCTCGCCCACCAGGGCCATGACGCCGGCCCCGGTCACGGGTTTGGTGGTGGACGCGATCCGGAAGAGCGAGTCCCTCTGCATGGACGGGCCGTCGATCGATCGCGACCCGAGGGCCTCCACGTGGACCTGCTCGCCACGGGCGACGAGGGCCACGAGCCCGGGGATCTTTCCGGGGCCCACGTGGCTGGCGGCCACCTGGGCGAAGCGCTCGAGGCCCTCGGGGGAAAGCGGATCAGGCACACGGCTCCTTTCGTGGCGGCCCCCACGGCGCCGGGACACCGTCTTGACGGCTGGGCGCAGGCAAAGTCATCGCGTGCCCGTCCCCCGCGCGACCGTTGTGCCGACCTCAGGACCGATGTCAGGCCGCCAGGGTCACCGGGAGGCTCGCCAGTCCGCGCAGGACGATGTTGTCCTTGTAGCGCAGACGCTCCTCCCCGGTGCGCTCGATGCGCGCCGCCCGGCGGAACAACTTCGGTAAGGCGATCTGCGCCTCCAGACGGGCGAGCGGCGCACCCAGGCAGTGATGGATCCCGAAGCCGAACCCGAGATGGTTGTTGTCCGCGCGGGTCACGTCGAACACGTCCGGCGCGTGGAACACGTCCGGATCGCGGTTGGCCGAACCGATGAGCAGCATGTTGAATTCGCCGGCTTTCATGTCGGCCCCGGCGATCTCCATGTCCTCGAGCGCCACGCGCCCGGTGAGCTGCACGGGCGGGCAGTAGCGCAGCATCTCCTCCACACCGCTGCGCACCACCGACGGGTCGTCGCGGAAGAGCTTCAGCTGGTCGGGGTGGTCCATGAGCGCCAGAGCGCCGCCCGAGATGAGGTTGACCGTCGTTTCGTGCCCGGCCACGAGCAGCAGGATGCACGTCGACAGGAGCTCGCCCTGGGTGAGCACCTGCCCCTCTTCCTCGGCGGAGATCAAACGGCTGAGCAGATCGTCGCCAGGGTGCTTGCGGCGCTCCTCGATGAGCGAGGAGAAGTACTGCACGAACGACAGGATCCCGACGAGCCGCTGCTGCACCGCCTCGGGGGGGAGGAGGAAGTCGGGATCGAGGCCGCGCGCCACCGAGTCCGACCAGACGCGGAACTGCTCGTGATCCTCGGCCGGCACGCCCAGCATGTCCACGATGACCTGCACCGGGAGCGGATAGGCGTAGTCGGCGACGAGATCGGCCTCTCCCGCCTCGAACGCGCGGTCGAGGAGCTCGTCGGACAGCGCCTCGATCCGTGGGCGCAGCCCCTCGACCACGCGGGGGGTGAACGCCTTCTGCACGAGACCACGGAGCCGCGTGTGATCGGGCGGGTCGCGGAACAAGAACGGGGCCATCTCGGCGAACACCTCGTCGTACGCGCCCAGCGTGTCGAAGTCCACGGCACGCATCCGACGGAACGTCTCCGGGTCCACGTTGCGCCCGTCGCTGCTCGATCGTTTGTCCCGCAGGACCGCGAGGCAGTCCGCATGTCGGGTGAACACCCAGAACCCGAGCGGGCTCCGGTGGACGGGATTGGTGCGGCGCAATTCCTCGTACACCGCGTACGGGTCCTCGACCCACGCGGGGTCGTACGGGTCCCAGGCCAGGGTGCCGGACGCCGCCGCGGCGTCGCGCGCCGCTCGTGCAACGTGGTTGATCTCCTCGTTGCGCCTGGCGACGTGCTCGGCGAACTCGTCTCCGGGGACCGCGGTGCTCGCAGGTGGCGTCTCGCTCGTCACGCGCCACAACGTACCGAAGCCGCCGCGACGCCGACCACGTCGTTGGGCGTCCGTAGTTCGCAATGACAAGCCGGACTCATCGTGCACGGCGTCATCGTGCACGGCGTCGTCGTGACGGCGTCATCGCGCCCGCGCCCGCAGCACCGGATCGTGCTGCCAGGGTCGCAGCCGCACCCGCGCCGGCGGGAGATGCCCCGACACGACCACGGCGTGGCCCGGCGCCAGCCGGCGCAGCGCGTCCGGGGCGGCCAGGCGGCGCACCACCTGGCCCCGGGTCTCGGACGTGGTGCCCCGGCGGTCGACCGTCGTGCTGCGCTGCTCCAGATCGGCCTCCCCGACGAGCACGCTGGCCTGCTCGAGCGTGTCGGGGTCCGAGATGCCCGACAACAGCACCTTCACCCGGTGGTTGTTGACCACGCTCCCGGCCCTCGTTCCGTACCGAGAGCGGAGTTGGGCGAGGTCCTGCCAGACCGTCACCAGTTGCACGCCATGGCCCGCGGCCGTGGACGCCAAGGTGTCGAGCTCGGCCAGGGGGGCGACGTTGGCCGCCTCGTCGAGCACGACGAGCAGTGGCGGGTCGAGCGGCGCGCTGCTCCGGACGGCGCGCTCGTAGGCGGCCTCCAGGATCTGGCCCACGAGCGTGGCGAACACCGGCCGCAGCCGTCGCTGGTCGTGGGTCGGCGCGCAGAGGTAGACGGTGGCGTCGCCTTCCGGCCCGGCGATCACCGCTTCGGGATCGATGTGGCCGCGCGGCGCGCCGGTCCCGCCGAGCTCGGACCGCGCCACGGCCGACATGGCCACGTCAGGGTCGGCAAACGCCTCGACGACGGTTTCGGCGGTCGTGTAGACCGCGCTCTTCTGTCGGTCGTCCCGACTCCATGAGGCCTGCGCGGCCCGGAGGGCCAGGTGCTCGCCCGCATCGACCAGCGCGTCGGCGACTTCGCCCGTCTCCTGGGCGTCCACCCAGCGGACGACGTCGGCCATCGTCCTCCCGGACACCGATGCCGCGAGCAGCAGCGGCGCCAGCAACTTGGCGGCGGTGGCATACCAGAAGTCGCCGTCGGTCAACGATCCCGCCGCACCGCGTGCCACCTCGGCCAGGGACGCGGCGGTCCGTCGAGCGCCACTCCACGTCGCGGCGGCGTCGAGCGGTGACCACGTCGACGCCCGCAGCCCGGTCGAGCCCGAGGGGTCGTAGAGCCGGACCGGTCCGCGGCCGGCCCGCCACGTCATGGTGTCTCGCACCAGGTCCGACTTCACCGACGCCGCCACGACAGGTCCCTGCCACTCGAGGATCGCCGGGACGGCGAACCCGCTCGTCTTGCGGCTCTGCGTCGGGCCCACCACGAGCACCGAGTGACCCGGCTCCGCGGCCAGGAGGCGACGGTGCGCGATGCCGAGCGACACCCGGCCCGGCGTCGGCTCTCGGACGACCAAGGCCCGCACGTCTCGGCGGGTCGCCCATCGTGCCGGTCCTTCGTCGATCGCGCTCGAGCCCACGGTCGACATCCCGAGGACTCGCCGGCTGATCGTCGAGGTCGAGCTCGTCGGCGTTCGTGGCGGGCGCGGCCGGCCCCTGCCGTTCCCGATCCGTCGGGTGGCCACGGAGAACAGCGCCCATACGCCGAGGGCGGCGACCGATTCGATCGCCCCGCTCATCCCACGACCATGCGCGCATCGGTGTCCACGATGGCCGACTCGAAGGGGGAGAGCCGGTGCTCCACGAGGAACGACCGGCTGCCCACCTTCCACAGCGCGACGCCGCGGCGCAGCTGGGGAACGACCTCGGTTTCGGTCGACGACAGCCCCAGCGACGCCGCCGCCCGGGACAGCTCGCTGTGCGGCTGCGCGTACACCACGCGTGTCTCGGAGTCCGCCAGCAGGCCCTGGGCCAGTCCCACCTGCTCCGATCCGGCTGCGCCCGCGGTGTCGAGATCGGACAGGCGGTGTACCACGGCGACGTTGGCGACACCCCAGGCTCGTGACAGCTTCCAGGAGGCTTGCAGCCACCGGGCGGCGCTGAGGTTGGACAGGAGCGCCCACGCCTCGTCCACCACGACGATGACGCCCCCGGGTGCGGACTCGCGAGCTGGAACCCCGGTTCCCCCACCCCCGCCGAGAACTCCCGCTTGGAGCCACGCCGCCGCGCACGTCATCAGCAGGCCGAGAGCGGGCGAGTGGTAGACCGCCGACAGGTCGAGGACGCCGAAGTCAGCGTCGAGGCGGATGCCCGGCGAAGTGGGTCCGTCGAACATGCCGCGCAGGTCGCCTGCGACCAGTCGTCGCAATTCGAGCGCCACGTTGCGGCCGTCGGCCGCCAACCCCGCGACGTCGGTCCGGACCGAGCGGGCCGCTTCGGCGCTGGGAGCGAGCAACGCGTCGATGACGGCTGGCAACGTCGGTGCCGGCTTCCCTGGCGCGCCCGGAGACGAGGCCGGGTCTGACGACACGCCAGCCACGGCGAGCTCGACGGCGTTGCGCTCGGTCGGCAGGAGGGCGCGGCCCAGGCTGGCCGACGCCAGCGAAGCGAGCAGTTCCGCCCGCCGACGGACCGCCTCCTCCGCGTCGTTTGCGTCGTTTGCGTCGTTTGCGTCGTGCGCGTCCCGCTCGCCCGGCGTGTCGAGTGGGTTGAGCCGCACGGTGCCGCCCGGGCGCAGGTGGATCGGCTCGACCCCCGCCGCGTG
>DATGKD010000048.1:0-21557 GCA_035294855.1 Acidimicrobiales bacterium | reverse complement strand
AAGTCAGGGTGCGCTGAAGTCAGGGTGCGCTGAAGTCAGGGTGCGCTGAAGTCAGGGTGCGCTGAAGTCAGGTGCGCTCGGGCACCATGACGATGGCGCCGCAGGGGCACTCGGCCGCACAGATCCCGCAGCCCTTGCAGTAGTCGTAGTCGAAGGCGTAGTTCCGTCCCGGCTCGAGCTTGATGACTGCGTTGTCGGGGCACACGCCGAAGCAGTTGTCGCACGAGAAGCAGTTGCCGCACGACAAGCAGCGACGGGCCTCGAACAGCGCGGTGGACTCGTCGAGGCCCCCTGTGACCTCGTCGAACGTGGAGACTCGCCGGGCGAGCTCGAGGTGAGGTTGCACGGTCTTCGGCGCGTCGGCGTAGTACCAGGTGTTGAGTCCTGAGAAGTTGGCCAGTTCGTGACGCGGTCCGGATTCGTACGACCCACCGCGGAGCCACGCGTCGATGTTGCGGGCGGCGCGCTTGCCATGGCCGATCGCCGTCGTGACGGTCCGCTCGGCGGGAACCATGTCGCCTCCGGCGAAGATCCCTGGGCATCCCGTCATCATGTCGGACCCCACCTGGACGACCCCGTCGGCGACGACGATGCCGTCACTCCCGTCCACGAGCGACAGGTCGGACTCCTGTCCCAGCGCGAGCACGAGCGAGTCGGCGGCGAGTTCCTCGAGTTCGCCGGTTGGCTGGGGAAAGCCGGCTTCGTCCAGTTGCATCTTTTCGATGACGAGCCGGTCGTTCCCGACGCTCTTGACAGTGGAAAGCCACTTCATCGCGACGCCCTCCTCGAGCGCCTCCTCCACCTCGATGTCATGGGCGGGCATCCGGTCCCTCGTGCGGCGGTACACGACGACGGCATCGGTCGCCCCCAGCCGACGTGCGGTCCGGGCGGCGTCCATGGCCGTATCGCCCCCGCCGTAGATGGCGACGCGCCGTCCCAGCAGCGGCGCTTCCTCACCCTCCATGCTGCGCAACAGCGACACGGCGTCGACCACCCGGGCGGAATCGCCCGCCGGCAGGTACGTCCGCTTCGAGATCTCGGCGCCCACGGCGAGGAACGACGCGTCGTACCCATCCGCCCGCATGACCGCGCCGACGTCCGAGACGGCTGAACCGAGCTCGAGGTCGATGCCGAGGGCGAGCAGTCGTTCGATCTCGGCGTCCACCACGTCTCGGGGGAGCCGGTACTTGGGGATGCCGAAGCGCATCATGCCGCCGGGCTTCGAAGCCTTCTCGCGGATGGTGACCGCGTGACCGAGCCGCCGAAGCTGGTACGCCACGGACAGGCCCGCCGGGCCGGCACCGACGACGAGCACGCGCCGCCCCGTGGCGGGCGCGGGAGGCGGCAGGTCCCACCCCTGCGCGATGGCGTGGTCGCCCAGGAACCGCTCCACCGCGTTGATCCCGACCGACTCGTCGAGCTGGGCCCGGTTGCACGCCGTTTCGCACGGGTGGTAGCAGACCCGCCCCATGATGGCCGGCATCGGGTTGTCGGCGACGAGCGTCTCCCAGGCGGCGCGGTACGCGCCCTCTTCTGCGTGGTACAGCCACTGCTGGATGTTCTCCCCGGCCGGGCAGGCGTCGTTGCAGGGGGGCATCCGGTCGACGTAGACGGGTCGCTCCACGCGCCACGTCCCGGTCTTGTTGGCGAGGCTCGACTCGATGTCGAGGGTGATCGCAAAGGGCTTCTCCATCACGAGCCTCCTCCCGGTCCGGCGAGGACGACATGGGGCTCTTCGGAGACTGCATCTTCGGAGACTGCATCTTCGGAGGCTGCGTCATCGGATACTGGCTCGACGAGGGCTGGATCGTCGGCATCGTCGAGGCCGAACCGACGGATGTTGCGATCGGCATCGGCCTGGATCCGTTGCACGATGTCGGGCCGGGGCGACGCGCCGAAGAGGTGCCCGAAGCGGCTCTGGAGGCGGAGGTACTCGTCGACACTCACCCGGTGCCTGATCTTCGACACCGCGGTGATCCGCCCGTGCTCCGCCTCGAACACGGGGAACAACCCGGACTCCTGGGCGAGGCGGGCAATTCGGATCGTGTCGCGCGACGCCGCCCCCCACCCGAGTGGGCACGGCACGAGCACGTGGATGTAACGCGCGCCATGGACGGCCATCGCCCGCTGCACCTTGCGCTCGAGGTCGTGCAGGTCCGCCACGGTGGCGGTCGCCACGTAGGGGATCTCATGGGCGACGGCCAGGAGCGGGAGGTTCTTGCCCTGTCCGAACCGGTTGCCGGGCTCGTCTCCGACGGCTTCGGTGGTGGCCGTGCGTGCCGCGGCCGGCGTGGCGCCCGAACGCTGTACGCCGGTGTTCATGTAGCCCTCGTTGTCGTAGCAGACGAACAACACGTCGTCGTTGCGCTCGAACATCCCCGAAAGGCAGCCGAATCCGATGTCGACGGTTCCCCCGTCACCCGCTTGCGCCACCACACGCACATCGCTTCTGCCCTTCACCTTGAGGGCGGCGGCCACGCCGGTCGCCACCGCGGGCGCGTTGCCGAAGAGCGAGTGCAACCAAGGGACACGCCACGACGACTCGGGGTACGGCGTGGAGAACACCTCAAGGCACCCGGTGGCGTTGACGGCCACCATGCGGCCCTCGGTAGCGCGCATGGCCGCGTCCAAGGCGTAGCGCGCGCCGAGCGCCTCGCCACAGCCTTGGCAGGCGCGATGGCCCGAGTTGAGCGAGTTGTTCCGCTGTGCGTCCGACTGGACCGTCCGCAACTCCGCGGGCAGCAGGCGGTTGCCCGCCGCGAAGCTGCCTGTCTGGTAGAACTTGACCGGCTCGTCGTGCGGTCGCTGAGGAGTCTGCATCATCACATCACCCGCGCCGACAGGCTGCCGACGTCGCGCAGCAGGTTCTCTGCGCTCGGGCCCGATCGGCGACGGGCCGCCATTCGGGCGAGCTCCCGCTCGACGAGCCCAGTGTCGAGGTCGAGGAACGTCAAGGCGTCGAGCATGTTCGAATCTGCGCGCCCGATGAGGCTTCGGAACGAGGCCTGGGTGATCGACCGTCCGCCGAGTCCGGCCACGACGGCGTGCGTACGGATGCCGAGCCCGGCCAGCGCCGCCTCCACGTCCATCGCCAAGATCCCTCCGGCGCCGGGCGCGAGCGCCTTCTCCACCACGACGACGCGATGCGCGTGCGCCAACGCGCCTCGGACGGCCGCCTGCGGGAAGGGCCGGAACGTCCCGACGCCGACGACACCGACACGCTCCCCACGACCACGGAGCTCGTCCACGGCGTCCTTGATGGTCCCGAGCATCGAGCCCATGGCGACCACGACCGTGTGGGCGTCCTCCGATCGGTACGAGCTCACCAGGCCGCCCGAGCGCCGACCGAACGTGTCGGAGAATTCCGACGCGATTTCGGGGATCCGGTCGAGGGCCTGCAGCTGCTTGAAGTGCGCCAGGTACCGCACCTCCTCGAACGCCTCGGGGCCGACCATGGCGCCGATCGAAACCGGCTCGTCCGGGTCGAGCACCTGCCGGGGCTCGTAGGCAGGCAGAAAGGCGTCGACCTGCTCCTGCGAAGGGGTGTCCACGGCCTCGAACGCGTGGGTGAGCACGAAGCCGTCCATGTTGACCATGACGGGGACCGAGAGCTCCTCCGCCAAACGGAAGGCCTGGACGTGGAGGTCGGCGGCCTCTTGGTTCGTCTCCGCGAACAGCTGGATCCAGCCGGCGTCGCGCACTGCCATGGCGTCGCTGTGGTCGTTCCAGATGTTGATGGGCGCCCCGATCGCCCGGTTGGCAACGGTCATGACGATGGGCAGGCCCAGACCAGAAGCGTTGTACACCGCCTCGACCATGAACAACAGGCCCTGGCTCGCCGTGGCGGTGTAGGCACGCGCGCCGGCCGCCGAGGCACCGATGCACACAGACATCGCGGCGAACTCCGACTCCACGTTGATGAACTCGCACGGGGTGAGGTCGCCCGCCTTCACCATGGCGCCGATGGCTTCGATGATGTGCGTCTGCGGGGAGATGGGGTACGCGCAGACGACCTCGGGGCGGCATGCCCCGACGGTTTCGGCCACCGCACGCGAGCCCTCAATCTGCCGCAACACCGGCCATCTCCTGGCGCTCGCGTTTCACGGCGTCGTATGCCGCAGTCGCCGCGGCGACGTTGGCGTCTCCCAACGATCCTGGGAAGCGCCGGCGGACCGCCGACAGGACCGAGTCCAGGGACACCACGTCCGTCGCTGCCGCGAAGCCCCCCAGCATGACGACGTTCGGGACCGGGCGACCGGTCACCTCGAGGGCGATCTCCGTGGCGCGCACGGTGAGGAGACGCTCCGGCCGGGACAGGTGACGGAGGTCCTCGAGGCCGAGATCGTCGAAGGCGAGCGACGAGTTGATCAAGACGTACGCGTCACCACGTAGCCCGGCGAACACCTCGACCTGGTGCAGCAGTGTGGCGTCCTGGAGGATGAGCGCGTCCGGATCCACGACCGGTTCCCTCGTCCGGATCCGCTCGTCGGCGATGCGACAGAAGGCCACGACAGGTGCTCCGGTGCGCTCGGACCCGAAGCTCGGGAACGCCTGCGCACACCTCCCGTCGAGGAACGCCGCGACGGACAGCAACTCGGCCGCCGTGACGACTCCCTGGCCGCCGCGACCGTGGAGACGAACCTGGAAAGGCGCACTGCGCTCGCTCACGTCCGCCCCCTCACGCCGCGTCGGAGCTGGCCCGGGGCACTCGGCGCCCCGTCCGGTACACGAGGACCGGACACTGCGCGTGCGCCGCGCAGTACTGGCTCACCGAGCCGAGCAACGTGCCCTTGACGGGCCCCCGACCGCGGCTTCCCACCACCAGCAGTCCGGCGTGACCCGACGACCTGGTGAGCAGCCGGGCTGGCGCGCCCTGTTCCACGCGGGCCTCCACCTTCAGCGAAAGGTGGCGAGCCTGGGTCGTCCTCAATGCGTCCTCCAGCAGCCGCCTGGCGTCGGTTGCCGGGTCGAAGGCGGTGACGTACATGCCGTATGCCGCCGGCCACTCCCATGCGGTCATGGCCCGCAGGCACCCGCCCGACAGCTGTGCTTCTCCAGCCGCCCATTCGAGCGCTTCGAGCGACGACGGCGATCCGTCCACTCCGACGACGATCTCGTCCGAGTCCGTCGGCCCGTGGACCACGGCCACCGGGCACGTGGCGCCCGACAGACAGCGCTGGCTGACCGAGCCCAGCAGCTTCCCGGCGACGTTGCCATGCCCGCGGCTGCCGACGACCAGCATGTCGGCCCCCGTCGACGCCGCGACCAGCACCGCACCCGGGTGTCCTTCGACGTCGGAGGTCCGGATGTCGAGGTCTTCGAAGCCAGCGAGCTCTTCCTCGACCATCCCGGCAAGATCCGTCACGGCGCGCTCGGCCGCGTCGAGTCCGCGGGGCACCGGCGGCCAGCCGAGCGACCACGTGGCCGAGACCTCCCACGCGGTCACGAGGTGGAGGCCCGTCCCGCGCAGCCGAGCCTGGCCCGCAGCCCACCTCAGGGCGTCGAGCGAACGCGCTGACCGGTCCACGCCGACGACGATGGCCTTGCTCTCCGACGCTGTCCGCATGCCTCCATCATGGAAATCGGGGACTCTTCCCACCAGGGTCGAAGGTCCATGACCTCGGACGAGGGTGCGGTCCGCAACCCTTGGCGTCACGTCCGGGCGCTAACTTGAAGAGCGACTTGCGACACCTGCCCAACGGGGGGCGATGACCGAGCTTGTGGAGCCGGACCGACCTTCGGAACCTTCCGGGACGGACCTGGACATCGGCGACCCGCTCCTGTGGGAGTTCTTCGACTCGGCGCCGGACGGCGTTCTGGTGGTCGACGACAGCGGGCGCATCCGTGCCGTGAACCGGCAGATCGAGCTGCTCTTCGGCTACGACCGGACGAGCCTCATCGGCGAGACGGTGGAGGTCCTGTTGCCCGGCGAGCTCCGTCAGGCCCACCGTGCACACCGGACCCGCTACCGCGCCGATCCGCGGGCCCGCCCGATGGGGGCGGGCTTGACGCTGAAGGGTCGAAGGTGCGACGGCACGGCCTTCCCTATCGAGATCAGCCTCAGCCCGGTGCGCACGGCTCGCGAACCACTCGTCATCGCCGCGGTGCGCGACATCTCCGAGCGCGTGGCCGCACAAACCCGCATCGCCGAGATCCTCGGTGTCTTGGACGGCATCGAGGACGCTTTGTTCCTCTTCGACCGCGAGTCCCTGCTCTTCACCTACGTCAACCAGGGCGCGGTGGAGCAAGTGGGCTACAGCGCGGAGGAGCTGAGCCAGATGACGATGGTGCACCTCGCTCCCGAGCTCGATCGAGACGAGTTCGCCAAGCTCGTCCTCTCCCTCGACCTTGAGAAGGGATCCTCGCACCGCATGACCAGCGTCCACCGCCGCAAGGACGGCGCGGACATCCCGGTGGAGCTCATCATCCAGGCGCCGGCGTCGGTCGAGGGTCTGGCGCCTCCGCCGTTCGTGGCCATCGCTCGCGACATGAGGTCACGACTCGACGCCGAGAAGCGCCTTCGGGATACGGCCGAGCAACTCGCGGTCGCCGAGGAGCGCGAGCAAATCGCCAGCGAATTGCACGACACCGTCATTCAGCGGATCTTCGCCTCGGGCATGTCGTTGCAAGCCGCGCTGGGCATGTCGCGCGATCCCCTGGTGGCCGAGCGGATCCGCGACGTGGTCGACCAGCTGGACCGCACGATCCGCGACGTCCGAAGTGCAATCTTCCGGCTTCACCGGCCGGGGACGCGGACTCGCCAGCTCCGTGACGAGATCCTGGCGGTGTTGAACGAATCCCGCCGGACGCTCGGGTTCGAGCCGCAGGTCACCTTCGAGGGTCCGATCGAGACCCTGAGCACCGAGATCGTCGGCGCCCTGGTGCCGGCGCTGCGCGGACTGCTCGGCCAAGCGGCTCGCCATGCGAGAACCACCGAGATCTCCGTCGAGATCGTTGTCGGCCGCGACGTCGTCGTCCGTGTCACCGACAACGGCGCCGTTGTTGCGTCCGGTGCCGAAGGTGGGAACCTGCTCGAGCTCATGAGATCGGCAGAGGCGCTGGCGGGAACGTTCGAGGTCGCTTCCCCCGCGACGGGGGGCACCGACGCGGTTTGGCGGGTCCCAGCCGGCTGACCCGGGACGGCGCCGCCCGCCGGCTGGGCAATTCGGGTGGGGCCTCGGCCGCGTCTTCACGCGACGGAGCTGTCGCCGGCCATCTCGCCATCTCTTGACGTCCCGGCGGCGGACCGGCGTTCGATCTCCCGGATGGCACGCCACGCGTCCGCCCGGCCGGCTCTCATGAACGACGGCCACTGCCTCGTGGTGAGGAACTGCCGGTAGAAGCCGATTCCCTGGACCACCCGATAGGGAACGGGCTCCAGGAGGTGGACCTCGCTGCACCCCCGTAACCGCGCCAGGTTGGCGCGGGCCAACTCGATCTGCTGGCACGTGCGGACCTGTGACGCGATCTCCAGGATGGGGAGACGTCGCTGGCGCCACCCGCTGGCGTCCTCCCCTTCGAACGACGGCGGGTAGAAGCCGTTCACGGCGAGGACCACGTCGCAGGGGTCCTCGATGTCGGCGAGCGGTCGCACGGGGAAGATGTCCACGAGCCCGCCGTCGCACCACGACGCCTCGCCCGTGCCCACCGGGTCGAAGAACAGCGGGAGCGCGACCGCCATACGCACGGCGCGTGCGACGGGGAGGGTGGGGTGGGTGCGCGGGCCCAGGAACTCGATGCGGTTGTGCTCGATGCTCCAGATGGGCGCGTACGCGGGGATGGGGAGCTCCGCCAGCGTCATGTCCCCGAGCAGACGCCGGTAGCTGGCTTCCAGCCGGTCCCCTCTGAGCAGACCGGCGAACCCTCGTCCACGACGAAGGAGAGCGGTACCGAGGCCCGGCCAATCGACGTCGACGTAGTCGGCGGGTTCGAGCGACAAGACGAATTCGGCCACGGCCGCGGCGTCGAGCCCGGCCGCCAGCGGGAAGCCGAACAGTGCCGAGCCCGAGCAGACGGAGATCACCGCCGGAGCCGTCCCCGCCTCCTCCAGGGCACGCGCCACGCCGACGACCGACGCCAGGGCACCGCTCCCGCCCGTCGCGGCGACGCCGACCCGCTTGCCCGCGAGGGCGCCCGCCGGTCGGCGGCGCAGGGGCCCGAAAGGTGGGTCCGGTGGAGAAACGGCGTGCTCGAAAGGGAGCGGGGCGAGGGCCCGCAGCGTGAGACCCGCGAATGCCACGTCCTCTTTCAGGCCGCTGGCCACTTGACGAACGCGCACCGCCACGTCGAAGTACTGACGGAGCCGGAAGACGTCCAACATGGCACTCAGCACGCTGTGTCGCTCTTCGGCCCGACCCCACTCACCGACGCCGCGCAGATCTCGTGCCATCTCCCCTCCGTGCCTCGCTTGGAGCCCCTCCTCCTAGGTACGCCCCGGCCGGGCCCGGGTCCAGAGCCGAAGGTCCCGACGCCGAATTGCCTCCGGGACGATCGGCCCTTCCCCGGGCCGCTCTCCACGTCTTACGTTGTGGCGGTGGGACACGTTGCGGCTGCCGTGATCGATGTGGCGGGCCTGGACCGGCTGATCGGAGAGTTGTGGGCGCGCGGCTACCGGGTGATCGGGCCCGTCGTCGCGGAGGACGCCATCGCGCTGGGGGAGCTCCACGGTGTCGACGACCTGCCGCGAGGCTGCCACGACGTACAGGCGCCAGGCTCGTACCGCATCGAGCGTGGCGACGACCCGTCGCTGTTCGCGTGGGCGGTGGGCCCGCATTCTGTGAAGGCCGAGGTCTTCCCGCCTCACGCGGTGGTCTGGCGAGCTCGACGGGAGGAGGGCGACGGGACGGTCACGATCACCGAGAACGAGGCCGACGATGTTCCTGTGGCCGTCCTGGGGGCACGACCCTGCGAGCTCGCCGCTTTGGCGGTGCTCGACCGTGTCCTCGGTGCGGCACCGACGCCCGACCCCGTGTACCGCCGGCGCCGCGACGAGTGCTTCGTCGTGGCCGCCGAGTGCGGGACGCCCTCGGGCACCTGCTTCTGCGCGTCGATGGGGTCCGGACCGGGTGCCGACGACGGCTTCGACCTGGCGCTGACCGAGCTCGTGGACGAGGGGGGCCATCGCTTCGTCGTCAGGGTGGGGACAGGTCGCGGCGGCGAGGTCCTCGACGCCGTGCTGGACGACATCGGCCACCGCGATGTGGAAGAGGCCGACCTTTCGGCGCGCCGCGAAGTCTTGGAAGGTGCCGCGGCGCGCATGGGTCGCACGATCGACACCCGGGGGCTCCCCGAGCTGCTTGCCGGCAATATCGAGCACCCCAGGTGGGACGACGTGGCTTCGCGCTGCCTGGCCTGCGGGAACTGCACGCTCGTGTGCCCGACGTGCTTCTGCAGCACCGTGCAGGACACGTCGGACCTGAGCGGGACGATCGAGCGCACCCGCTCGTGGTCGTCATGCTTCGACCTGGCCCACTCGTACATCCACGGCGGCCCGGTCCGGCCCACCACCCGCTCCATGTACCGGCAGTGGATGACGCACAAGCTTTCGACATGGTGGGACCAGTTCGGCACGTCCGGGTGCGTGGGCTGCGGTCGCTGCATCACGTGGTGCCCTGTCGGGATCGACATCACCGAAGAGGCCGCCGCCATCCGGGCGAGTGCGGGGAGGGTGTGAGGTGCCGGACGACATCGCCACGCTCGTGGCGGACCATCCGCTGCTGGCCGGGCTGCCCGGGGACACCGTCGACCGCGTTGCCGGATGCGCCCGCAACGTCGCGTTCGCGCCCCACGAGCTCGTGCTCGAAGAAGGCAAGCCGGCGTCCGCGCTCTACCTGCTCCGCCGGGGCCGAGTGGCGCTCGAAGTGAACGCCCCCGGGCGCGGTCCGTTGCTCGTCGAGACGCTCGGCCCCGGCCAGGTCCTCGGATGGTCGTGGTTGTTCCCGCCCTACGTCTGGCACTTCGACGCCCGCACGGTCGAGCCCGTGGGGGCCATCGAGGTCGACGCCGCGTGCCTCCGGAACAAAGCCGAGGCCGACCCGGTCTTCGGGTTCGAGCTCGTCAAGCGCTTCGCGTCGGTGATGCTCGAGCGCCTCCAATCGACGCGCCTGCGATTGCTCGACCTCTACGGAGACGGCACGGGTGACTGACGGGTGCGCACCGCCCGGTCCGCTCGTGCCGCGTCCCCACCGGGTCACCGCCATCCGGCGCGAGACGACCGACGTGGTGACGCTCACCCTCGAGCCCACCGACGGTCTCGGGACGAGGTTTCACCCGGGGCAGTTCAACATGCTGACGGCGTTCGGCGTCGGCGAGATGGCCGTGTCGATGAGCAGCCGCGACGTGCCCTCGGAGCCGACGCGGCACACCGTGCGTGACGTCGGCCCGGTGAGCCATGCGCTGTGCCACCTCCCGGTGGGCGCGGTCGTGGGGGTGCGGGGCCCGTTCGGCACCGACTGGGGAGTCGACGAAGTCGAAGGCCGTGACGTGGTCGTCGTCGCGGGCGGCATCGGGCTCGCGCCGCTCCGGGGGGCGATCGACACCATGGTGGCGACCATGGGGCGGCCGCGTGGGGCCCGCCGGGTGTTCGTCCTCGTGGGGGCGCGCTCGCCGGACCAGGTCATGTTCGGGGAGGACCTGCGTCGTTGGGAGGACGCCGGGGCGCAGGTGGAGACGGCCGTGGACAGCGCCGGCCGGGGATGGGCCGGACACGTGGGGGTCGTGACCACCCTGGTCCCCGGGACTCCATTCGAGCCGGCGCGCACGAGCGCGATGGTGTGCGGGCCCGAGGTCATGATGCGCTTCACGGTGCGCTCGCTCCTCGACCGCGGTGTTGAGCCCCCAGCCGTGAAGATCTCCCTCGAGCGCAACATGCAGTGCGGCGTGGGCCACTGCGGGCACTGCCAGCTCGGCCCCCTGCTGTTGTGTCGTGATGGCCCCGTCGTCCGCTATGCGGGCCCGGTGCCAGCGCTGTTGAGCGAGCGCCAGCGGTGAACCGCGCCCGCGTGGTGCTCACGCCTCCGCCGGGCCGCCGCCCCACGGTCGCGGTGTGGAAGTTCGCGTCCTGCGACGGGTGCCAGCTCAGCCTGCTCGATTGCGAGGACCAGCTCCTGCTTCTGGCGGGCGCGGCGCAGATCGCCCATTTCTCGGAGATGTCGAGTGCGTCGGTGGCCGGCCCCTACGACCTCTCGCTCGTGGAAGGGTCCATCACCACGCCCGAGGACGCCGAGCGGATCGTCGCCGTGCGCAGATCCTCACGTCGTCTGGTGACGATCGGGGCATGTGCCACCGCCGGAGGCATCCAGGGGCTGCGCAACTTCGCGGCGAGCGGGTCGTACGTGTCGACCGTCTACGCCCACCCCGAATACATCGCCACCTTGGAGACCTCCACCCCGATCGCCGCCCATGTGCCGGTCGACTTCGAGCTGCACGGCTGCCCGATCGACAGGGGGCAGCTGCTCGAGGTGCTCACCGCGTTCCTGGCGGGACGCATGCCACGCATCGGTGGTTACAGCGTGTGCCAGGAGTGCAAGGCGCGCGGCACGGTGTGCCTGCTCGTGACGAAGGGCGAGCCGTGTCTCGGCCCCGTCACGCGTGCCGGCTGCGGGGCGTTGTGCCCGGCGGTGGACCGGGCCTGCTTCGGCTGCTTCGGACCGGCCGAAACGACCAACACGTCCTCATTGGCCGCGCGCTTCCTCGCCGACGGGTTGGCACCTGTCGACGTCACCCGGTTGTTCCGCACCTTCAACGCCGGGGCGCCCGCGTTCCGAGACGAGGCGACGGCCCATGACCCACGGTCGTAGCACCGAGCGCACCGTCGCCACCGGGCCACTGGCACGAGTCGAGGGCGAGGGATCGCTCCGGGTCGTGGTGCACGACGGCGTCGTCGCCGACGTGGCATTGCACATCTTCGAGCCGCCGCGCTTTTTCGAGGCGCTGCTGCAGGGCCGCCGTCACGACGAGGCCCCCGACATCACGGCGCGCATTTGCGGCATCTGCCCCGTGGCGTACCAGCTGAGCGCGTGCGCCGCCATCGAGGACGCCTGCGGCGTGACGGTCGACGACCGCATCTCCGCACTGCGCCGGCTTCTCTACTGCGGGGAGTGGATCCAGAGCCACGCGCTTCACGTCTACCTGCTGCACGCCCCCGACTTCCTCGGTTGCCGAGATGCCGTGGAGCTGGCCGAGCGTGACCGGTCGGCCGTCGAGCGCGGCCTCGGCCTCAAGCGCACCGGCAACCTCGTCATGGAGACCGTGGGGGGCCGCGCCGTGCACCCCGTGAACGTCAAGGTGGGCGGCTTCTACCGCGCCCCGGACCCGGCGGCCGTGGCGGCGCTCGCCGAGCCGCTGCGCGTCGCCCGCCAGGCGGCGCTCGACACCGTGTCGTGGGTGGCGGGCTTCGACTTCCCCGAGGTCGACCACGACTACCTCTTCGTGGCGCTGCGACACGACGAGCACTATCCCATCGAGAGCGGGACCGTCGCCTCGTCGGCCGGGCTGCGCGTGGGCCCGAGCGCCTTCTCGGACCTGGTGGTGGAGGAACAGGTCGCGCGTTCGACGGCGCTCCACGCCCGCCTTGGTGGCCACGACACCTATCTGACAGGCCCGTTGGCGCGCTATGCGATCAATTCCCCGGTGCTGCCGGATCTGGCGCACCAGGCCGCCTCGGCTGCCGGCCTGGGCGGGGTCGTGCGCAACCCGTTCCGGAGCATCGTGGTGCGCGCCGTCGAGTTGGTGTGCGCCTGCGACGACGCGTTGCGCCTCGTCGAGTCGTACGAGCCTCCGGACCCGCCGGCGGTCGAGGTGCCGCCGAGGGCGGGCATCGGTTTCGGGGCCACCGAGGCGCCGCGGGGCATCCTCCTGCACCGTTACGAGCTCGATGCCGACGGCCGGATCGTGTCGGCCCGCATCGTCCCGCCGACGTCCCAGAACCAGCTCACGATCGAGGACGACCTGCGACGAGTCGTGCAACAAGGGCTCGACCTTGACGACGACGAACTGACGCGGCGCTGTGAACAAGCGGTGCGGAACCACGATCCGTGCATATCGTGCGCAGCCCACTTTCTCGACGTGACCGTGGAGCGCACGTGACGGCGCGGATCGTCGTGGCCGGCATCGGGAACGACGTGCGCCGCGACGACGGCGCCGGCACTGCCGTCGTGCGCGACGTGGCCGCGCGCTTGGGGTCGCATGTCGCCGGCACGCTCACCTGCGTCGCTCCTCTCGGCGAGCCGCTCGACCTCCTCGGCGTGTGGGACCACTGCGAGCTGGCCGTGGTCGTCGACGCCACACGTTCGGGTGCGGCGCCGGGATCGATACGGCTGCTGGAGCTCGGACATCACGATGGCGGTGCCGACCCGGCCGGTGCCGACCCGGCCGGTGTGGAGGCGGGCGGTGTCGAGACGGGCGGTGTCGAGGCGGCCGGTGTGGAGGTGGGCGGTGTCGAGGTGGGCGGTGTCGAGGTGGTCAGTACCGGCATGCGGTCGCCCCCGAGCACGCACGGCCTCGGGATCGCCGCCGTCTTCCGGCTCGCCCGGGCCGTCGGCCGGGCGCCACGCCGGGTCGTCGTCGTCGGGATCGAAGGCGGCGACTTCGGAATCGGCGAAGGCCTCACGGTCCCGGTCCGCCGATCGGTGTCCGAGGCCGTCGAGGCCGTGATGTCGCTCGTCGGTGAGGTGGCGCCGTGTGCATGAGCCGGCTCCACCGAGTGGTCGACGAGCCGTCAGGAGACCGGGTGACGGTGGAGGACCTCGACGGGAAGCGGCACGACGTGGCGCTGCTGGCCTACGACGGACGGCGCCCGCGTCCGGGGACGTGGCTCGTCGTGCACAGCGGCTACGCGCTGGCCGCGGCAGACGAAGCGCAAGTGGCGGCGACCCTGGACGCGTGGCGCGTCCGCGATCCGGCAGGCGTCTTTCCATCGCGCCGCGATGCGTGGGGCGTGGCGGCAGCGGCCGCCGATGCCGACCGCACCGTTCCTAGGCCCACCGCCTCGAGGCGCACCGATCCAGCCCGCGACGAGCCCGAGGAGCGACCATGACCGGCACCACGCCAGAACCGAGGGCGTTCGCATCACGTGACATCGTGCGCTCCGGCCGACACCTTCTGTCTCGGCGCTTCGGAGGGTTGGAGATCGCGGGTGTGACCGCCGTCGTGAGCGGGATCGCGATCTTCGTCAACAGCTACGGGGTCCACGCCGTCCGGCAGGCCGCCGTGTACACCTCCGCCAAGAACGCCGTGGCGGCAGTGCTGCTCCTGGCGGGTTCGCTCGTGGCCCGGGGCCGGCAGTCCGATCGCCGCGGAGCCTCGCTCGATTCCTGGCGCGCCCTCGGCGCGCGGCATTGGGTGGGGCTCGCCTACGTGGGGATCGTGGGGGGAGGTGTCGCCTTCGTCCTCTTCTTCGTCGGTCTGGCCCACACGGCGGCCGAGCCGGCCGCCTTCTTGCATGACACCTTGGTGCTGTGGGTGGCCCTGATGGCCGTGCCGTTCCTCGGGGAACGGATATCAGGGTGGAACGTGGCCGCGGTGTGCCTCCTGGTGGGGGGCCAGGTGGCGGTGACCGGCGGCGTGGGCCACCTGGTCGCGACGCAGGGTCAGGCGCTGGTGCTCGCCGCCACGGTGTTGTGGGCCGTCGAGACCGTCGTGGCCAAGCGGTTGCTGGCGGCGCTCTCCCCCGCCGCGGTCGCCAACGCGCGCATGTCGATAGGCGCGGTCGTGCTCCTGGGATACCTGGTGCTGACTCACCACATCGATGCGCTCGTCCGCCTCGACGCGCACCAGCTGGGGTGGATCGTCGTGACCGGTTCCCTGCTCGCCGTCTACGTGGCCACGTGGATGGCCGCGCTGGCGCGCGCCCGTGCCATCGACGTGGCGTCGGTGCTCGCGGCGAGCGTCATCGTGACCTCGCTCCTCGACGCGGCGGCCGGGCACCGGGGTCTCGCCCCCCAAGCCATCGGACTCGTGCTCGTGGCTGTGGGGACGGGGGCCGTCGTGCGAGCCTGGCCGCGGCAGCCCGCACTGTCGAGACCGAGGGCGCGATGACGTCGTCGGCGGTGCTGGGATCCGCCGCGGGTCCGGTGCTCTTCGCCCGCTACGCCTACCCCCCCAACGCCCTCGGCTACTGCGGGCCGGCCGACGCCGCCGAGGTGTTCGGGACCGCGGCCGAAGGAACCGATCTGCGGAGCCTCGCGTCGCTGGCGACGCGCTTCGAGGGGGCGTGGCCCTACCTTCAGCTCATCGCGGCGTGCAACCGGATCGACGACCCGCTCGATCGGCGCGTGGTCGAGGCCTACTGGGTGGGCAACGACCTCCTCGACCGCGTGCCGTCCGGCGTGCTCGTCGCGTCGCTCGATGATCGCTTCGGGAAGCGGGCGGGTGCTGACTTCGAGGCCGTCGCCGCGGCCGTGCCCTTCGGAGCAGTCGCACATCACAGCTTTCACGTCTTCGGTGTCTACCCTTGGCTGGGGTTGCTGCGTGCTGGCATGGACGGCGCCCCGCTGACGGTGCTCGACCGGTGCCGGATCCGGTGGGGAACCGTCGTCAGCGCGGAGGGCGACGTGGTCACCGTACGCAACCGGGTCCTGACCTTCGAAGGCCACCGGCTGGCCCTCGGCGAGGAGCGGGTCGAGCAGGTCCGGGCGGGCTCCCACGGTGTCCGGCTCGTGCGAGGGCTCCGCCCGGGGGACACGGTCTCCTTGCACTGGGACTGGGTGTGCGACCGACTGCACCCTGCAGCTGCCCGGTCCTTGCGCAGAACCACGGCACGGACCTTGCGTGCGGTGAACAGCTTGCCCAAGCCGGGACCGGTCGTGGCCTGCGACCGTCGAGGAGGCTGAACGCGGCTTCTCCGATTCGCCCCCCTCGCGCGATCACGTCCGAATCAAGGCGTGCCCAGGAACACCGCGGGCCCAGGTGTTGTCCCGGAGTCCACCAGTGCGACGAGCGCCTTGTGGACCGCCAGGCTGGCGTCGAGGAATTCGACAGAGGGGCTCGACGTGGCGCACAGCCTGTCGATCACGCCCGCAGCGTGCGTCAAGGAGGCGATGGCCTCGTCCAGCGAGCCGGCCGCGGTGCCCCCGTTCGACCCCACCTTGACTCCCCTCGGACCTGCATCTCGGGCCGCCCGCGACTCACACTCTAAGTGCGCGTCGGCCGTCGGTCGCAGGGTCGAAAGTCCCTTTCTCGGACCGTCTCGTCAGCCATGAGGAGTTGCGCCACGTGGCCGCGTCACAGGCGCGAGACACGTCGCTGAATTGCCCGGACGTGGGAACCATCGTCGAGGCGTTCCGCCTTGCCGACGCCGCCCTCGTCGCGACGGGTCGTCCTTTGGTGCGTGGTCAGCGATCGGCGTCGTCCGTCGCGCTGACGTGGCCGGGGACGCGCCAGACGACGCGCGTGCCTCCCTCGTCCCGATTCGTCACCGTGAAGGTTCCTCCCAGGGTCTCGGCTCGCTCCGCCATGTTGGCGAGCCCGCTCCGGCGGCCGACCGCACCCACGCCCCGGCCGTCGTCAGTGACCTCGAGGACGATGTCGTCCCCGGCGCGCAGGATGACGTCGACGACCGACGCTCGTGCGTGGCGGGCGGCGTTGGACAGCGCCTCGCGGGTGACGGCCACGACGTGGTCCGCCACGACCGCCGGCACGGCGGTCTCGATCGGACCCTCGAAGTGGACACGCGGTTGGAAGCCGAGGGCCTGGGCCGCATCCGACGTGACGTGCAAGATCTGGGTGCGCAGCCCGGGAAGCGCTTCGGGGCCCTGTGCCAGGTTGAAGATGGTCGAGCGGATCTCGACGATGGTGGCATCGAGGTCGTCGACGACTCGTTCGAGCTTGGCCGCGATGGCGTCACCGGGTGAAAGGTTCAGCGTCCCCTGCAGGGCCATCCCGCTCGCGAAGAGCCGTTGGATCACGAGGTCGTGCAGGTCGCGGGCGATGCGGTCGCGCTCTGCGAGGACCTCCTGATTCGCCCGTGCCGCGCCGAGCTCTTCTTCGACTCGGCGACGCTCGGTGACGTCACGTATGGCGGCGGAGATGAGAGCGCCCTCGGTGGTTTCGATGGGGCTCAGGCTGATCTCGACCGGGAACTCGCTGCCGTCGCGACGCCGGCCGAACAATTCGAGCCCGACGCCCATCGGCCGCACCTCGGGATCGGCGGAGAAGGTGCGGCGCAGGCCGGGGTGCCTGGCCCGGAAGCGATCGGGCACGAGGATCTCGACGTCCTGGCCGATCAGCGCGTCGCGCCGATAGCCGAAGACCTCCTCCACCTGGCGGTTGACCAGCAGGATGCATCCCCGACCATCCACGATCACCGTGGCATCGGGGGCGTGCTCGAGGAGGTCCCGGAACATCGACTCGGCCCGCTTGCGCTCGGTCACGTCGCGGGCGACCTTGACGAACCCGCTCAGGGAGCCCGCCTCGTCCCAGATCGGGGCGATGACCACGCTCGCCCAGAAACGACCGCCATCTTTGCGCACCCGCCAGCCTTCGAGCTCGAAGCGGCCACTGTCCCTGGCGATGCGCAACTCTGTCTCGACGAGCCCGGCGGCACGGTCCTCGTCGGTGTAGAGGATCGACACGGGCCTGCCGGCGACCTCGTCGAAGCTGAACCCGGTCAGCGCCTCCGCGCCGGCGTTCCAGCTGACGACGTTGCCGTCGACGTCGAGCTTGATGATCTCGTAGTCGGTGATCGCATCGATCATGACTTGGACGTCGCGCAAACGATCGGCGGCACCTTGCTCCGATGGAGTTGGCGGCTTCGCCACAGATGCTTCTCCGTCGTCGAAGTTCTGGTGAGCGATCTGTTCGGTCACCAGTCGGGAGTGCGTGGCGTGCGGGACATCAGCCCCGGACGACCACGACCGGGCACGTGGCGTGGGAGACACAATGCTCGCTCACCGATCCCACCAGCATGCCGACGAAAGCGCCGTGTCCCCGGCTTCCCACGACGAGGAGGTCGGCGTGGGAAGCGGCGGCCAACAGCACCGGCGCCGGGTGGCCCTCCACGACCACCTGCCGCACGTTCACCGCCGGGGTCTTGCCCAGCGTGCGCTCGACGGACTCGGCAAGATCCCGTTTCGCCTCCTCCTCGGGATTCCAGTCCGCAGGTATCGGTGGTGCCCAGCCGAACGCGGTCGGGTACTCCCAGGCGGTCACCACGTCCAGGCTTGCGCCCGTGAGCTGAGCCTCCTGGGCCGCCCAGCGCAACGCGTCGAGCGACGCGTCGGAACCGTCGACACCCACCACGATCGTCGTCATCGTCCGTACGTCATCGGCCATCGCACGCCCCTGTGTCGGTCGCCTCGTCGGTCATCAGTTGCCTCGCCGTCGACGGGTGTCGTCGTGAACCCGATTGCCGGTCCGGGGGGATCACCCTGGGCCCCTTCGGATGCGACGACCGGAGAACGAACGGTCGGCCAGGGCGATCCAGTGATGTCGCTCGCCTGCCGCCCACGGCTCGAGTCGCTGCGATCTCACGCGTTCGGACCACTCGTCGATCGCCTCGGTGATGTCACGCCCGATTCCCTTGACCAGCACGCTCCAGGCTTCGCGGGCGTCGCTCGCCACATCGTCCACCTCGAAGGCGACCCGGCCGAGCGTGGCGGCGTCGAACTTCGTGCCCGGGTCCGTGCGGAATGCCACGGTGCGCCCGTCCACCACGTAGTTCACGGGAAGGGCCATGGGCTGCCCGTGGTCCACGAAGACGATCCGCCCCACCGCGTGGTCAGCGAGCAGGTCGAGACACTCCTGCTCGCTGAGTTCCTCCACGACGCTTTCCTCTCGCGGTGCCTCCTCGGGTCCGGCCACGCGATCTCCTTCGGTCCGTTGCCAGGGAGCACCACCTTGCCACCTGTCGGTGCCGCCGGTGGTCGCCGGCAGGCGGCCGCTAGCGCGGCGAGACCCGCACCTTCGAGGCGGCTTCCACGACGCGGCTCCTCCACGACCGGTCGGCACCGTGCTCGGGCCCGTTGCGTAGGGGAAAGCGACGCCCCGTGACCACGTCGGGGCGAATGCTGAGCACGACGTCCCCCGGCGTGAGCACGAGGGGGTCCGGAGCAGACCCCATGGCCTCCGAACGAGCGGGTTCGTCGAGCGGGGTGGCGAGGCCCCGCACGAGCACGCTCCACGCCCGGCCGTTCGCACGGTCGACGTGGTCGACCTCGAACGCCACGAGCGCCCCCGACGCCCTTTCGGCCATCGTCCCCGCCCCGAGCCGGACGAGCACCGATCGCTCGCGGTAGCAGAAGTTCACCGGGTGCACGAGCGGTGCCTGCGTCGAGGACAAGGCGATGCGACCCACCAGCCCCTTCTTGGCCGCGAGCGCCAACAACCGCAGGCACTCGGGCATCGCAAGCTCTTCTGACCCTCGCTGGTCGACCCACATGCCTTGAGCGTCGCAGCCCCGAGGCTCAGGGCCAAGGGGCCTTTGTCACACCAGAGGCCCGGCGGCACCCACCACGAGGCACAGCTCGGCGAGGCGGTTGGCGTAACCCCACTCGTTGTCGTACCACCCGATGACCTTGACCAGATGGCCGCGCGCCATGGTGAGCCCGGCGTCGAACACACAGGACGCGGGCGAGCCGACGATGTCCGTCGAGACGAGCGGCTCCTCGCTGTACTCCAGGCGACCGGCGAGCGGCCCGGAACGGGCCCGTTCCTTGAACGCCTCGTTGACCTCAGGCGCGGTCACCTCGGATCCCAGGGTCGCCACGAGATCGGTCACCGAGCCGTCCGGCACGGGCACCCGCAACGAGAAGCCGTCGAGGCGCCCGTCGAGCTGGGGCATGACCACGCCCATGGCCCGTGCCGCGCCCGTCGTCGTGGGGACGATGTTGATCGCCGCGGCCCGGGCCCGGCGCGGGTCCTTGTGCACCGCGTCGACGAGGCACTGGTCGCCGGTGTAGGCGTGCACGGTCGTCATGAACCCCTCTTCGATCCCGAACGCGTCGTCGAGGACCTTGGCCATGACCGCCAGGCAATTGGTCGTGCACGAGGCGTTGGACACCACGACGTGGCGGGCGGGGTCGAATTCGTGGTCGTTCACGCCCATGACCAGCGTGGCGTCGGCGCCCTTGGACGGCGCCGACACGATGACCCGTGGCGCACCCGCTTCGAGATGAGCGGCTGCCAGGTCCCGGGCGGTGAACCGGCCGGTCGACTCCACCACCACGTCGACGTCGAACTCACGCCACGGCAGCGCCTTGACGTCGGGCTCGGAGAGCAGCCACACCGGCGACGTACCGACCGTCATCGTGTCATCGTCGAGGGTGACGGGAACCTCGAGCCTGCCGAAGACCGAGTCGCGGGCCAGCAGCCGGGCGAGCGCGTCCGGCGGCGCCAGGTCGTTCACGACGACGACCTCGAGGTCGAGCTCGGGGCGACGCGCGGCGCGCAGCAGGGCACGACCCGTGCGGCCGAACCCGTTGATGGCGACTTTCACCGTCATGGACGCTCCTGTTCTGTTGGGACGACGATCGGTTACGACGGGACGACGACGACAGGCACTTGCGCGTGCTCCACGAGCTGGAGGCTCGTGCTACCGAGTTGGAGGCCGGGGAACCCTCCGGCACCGCGCCGTCCCACCACGATCAGGTCCGCCTCCACCTGCGCGGCCGTGTCCAGGAGCGCGACGACGGGGCTGCCTTCCACGAGCCGGCACTCGTGGGCGACACCTGCTTGGCGCAGACCTGTGCACCATTCCTCTTCGAACCGGTGGCGCACCTCGTCACGATGCGACTGGCTCGGCGTCGCGTCGTCAGGGTCCGGACCGAGGTGGGCGAGGAGTCCGAGCACATGGACGGCCACCACCTCGGCGCCGGTGTCCGACGCGATGTCGGCGGCCCAGCGGACGCCCCGAGCCGACGCCTGCGAGCCGTCCACCCCGACCACCACCCGGCGGGGGGTGGTCATGCCTCGGAGTTCGGGCTCGGGTCGCGCATCCGACGTCCGGCGACCAGCTCGGGACGGATCCGCACGATGTGCCCGCCCTCTCCCGGAGCCCACGCGGTGAGCGATACGGGCGACAAGGCCTCGAGGTCCGCCCCGCGCACTTCGCTCGCCCGGCCGACGACGAGCACGCTCCAACCTTCGCGCCGCGCCGGATCGGCCTGATCGGCCTGGAACGCCACCACGGTGTCGTCGAGGGCGGTACGGAGCTTGGCTCCCTCGCCGGTGCGGAAGACGATGTCCCCACCGAGCAGGATGAAGGCAACGGGGAGGATGACCGGCATCGCGCCGAGGCTGATGCCGATGCGCCCGAAACCGGTGGAGCCGAGCAGCCGCAGGGACTCCTCCTGGCTCAAGCGCTCCATGCCGTCGTCGATCACCGCAACCTCGGACTCTCGAGATGCCCCCTCGGGATCGATCCGCTCCCGTCCACCCAGCCACTTAATCGTGACGACTTCGTGGGGGACAGAGTCCAAAGGCCCAAGCCGGTATGGCGACCGGGACCTTGTGCCCTGGTGGGGATGGACTTTCTGCCCTGTTCGGAAACGGGGGCGTCCCGCAACGCTGGTGACAACCCGAGAACGTCTTGGGGACGAAACGGAGTTAGAGCGATGCGACGC
>DATGKD010000047.1:0-5177 GCA_035294855.1 Acidimicrobiales bacterium | reverse complement strand
GTTGAACTCGCGCTCGGGGATGCCGCGCGACCCCTCGACGCGCGTCCGCCACGCCAGCTCGTCGAGTCGGCTCAGCCGGTGGAACGACCCGAAGCGCGCCCCGCCCCCGTAGCGACCCGACGTCGGGCCGCCCGCCCAGATGCGCGGCGGGTCCACCGTGAAGGCGCCGAGCAGCCCGTCGATGTAGTCGGGCACGCCCGCCGACGACGCGCCGGGGGTGTCGTCCTCGGGGATGAGCCGTTCGCACGCCGCCGCCAGGATGCGGCGCTCGTCGTCGCCGAGCCAACGCGGTGTCGCCCCGTCGTGCCCGTTGGCGTCTTTCGCGCCCGGGGGGCGGCCTTCCGGAGCTGACACCGGCGTCACGGTACTGCGTTCGGGCGACCGGTAGCCTCGCCGTCGGGTCGGGTGAGATGCACGTCGCCGCGCTCGAGATCGAACTCCACCTCGCGAACTGCGGGTCGCTCAAGGAGAAGCGCGCCGTCGTGCGGCATCTCGTCGAAGTGGCCCGGCGCCGGTTCGGCGTTTCGGGGTCCGAGGTCGCCCATCACGACCTCTGGCAGCGCGCCACTTTGGGCTTCAGCGTCGTGGCGCCCAGCGCGGGGCGCGTCGAGGAGGTGCTCGACCGGGTGGAGCGCTTCGTGTGGTCGCACCCCGAGGTCACGGTGGTGTCGAGCGCGCGACACTGGCTCGACCTGGACCGGTGACGCCCCTCGGCGGAACAGGGGGCGCCGGGGCTGACAGAAGGGGGAGACCGATGACCGCGCCCTCGGCCGGCGCTCCCCGCGGCCACATGCCGGTGCCGAGGTCGTGGCGCGGCTACCAGCGGGCTTGGCTCGGCGCCGATGTCGCCGCCTGCGTCACCCTCCTCGTGATCGCCGTGCCCGAGCAGCTGGCCACGTCGCGCCTGGCGGGCATGCCGCCCATCACCGGGCTGTACGCCTTCGTGGCGGGCACCGTGGCCTTCGCCGTGCTGGGCGCCAACCCGCAGATGTCGGTGGGCGCGGACTCGACGATCGCCCCGTTGTTCGCCGCCGGGATCGCCCGGTTCGCGCCGATGGGCTCGGTCCGCTACCAGCAGCTCGTCGGCCAGCTGGCCGTCGCCGTCGGCGTCATGCTGGCGCTCGTCGCGATCCTGCGCCTGGGCTGGATCGCCGAGTTCCTGTCCGTGCCGATCATCGTCGGCTTCCTGGCGGGCGTGGCCGTCATCATCGTGGTCCACCAGCTGCCCGACCTGCTCGGCCTGTCCGCGTCGACCGGCTCGACCGTGCACCGCCTGGCGGACGTGGGGCGCCATCTGGGACACGTGAACGGCTGGTCGCTCGGTATCGGCGCCGCCGTGTTCGCCATCGTCATGGGGGCCGAGCGCGTCGACCGGCGCCTCCCGGGTGCCCTCGTCGGGCTGGTCGTGTCCAGCGCGGTGGTGGCCGCCGCCCATCTGCAGAGCCACGGCGTGGCCGTGCTCGGCCATGTGGCCCACCATGCGCCGCATCTCGGGCTGGGAGGCCTGTCGTGGTCGTCGCTCGGGCAGGTGCTGCCCGTGGCGGGCGTCGTGGCGCTGGTGGTCATCAGCCAGAGCGCGGTGACGACTCGGGCGTTCCCCGAGGAGGGGTACGAACCCGACGTGGGCCGGGACTTCCTGGGAGTCGGCGCGGGCAACGTGGTGTCGGGCCTGTTCGGCTCCTTCGCGGTCAACGCCAGCCCCGCCCGCACCGCCGCGGTCTCAGCGGCAGGCGGACGGACACAGGTCTCGGGGTTGCTCGCCGCGGCCGCCGTCGTGGTCCTCGTCCCGGCGGCCGGCCTCCTCACCGATGTCCCGCTCGCCACCCTGGCCGCGGTGCTCGTGTTCATCGCCACGCGCATCTTCCACCTGGGCCAGCTGGTCTCGGTGCTGCGCTACGACCGCGTGGAGTTCGGCCTGGCCGTGGTCACCCTGTTGACCGTGGCCTTCGTCGGGGTCGAACAGGGGATCGGGGTGGCCGTCGGCCTCGCCATCCTCGACCGGACCCGGCGGTCGGCACGTCCGCCGATGCTGCAGCTCGGGCGCGTCCCGGGCACGACCAGCTGGGCGCCCCTCGGGCACCACGAGCGGCCCGCCACGGTCCCCGGCGTGGTCGTCGTGCAATTCATGGCGCCCCTCTACTACGCGAACGCCGCCCACTTCCGCGCCGAGGTGCACGCGGCCCTGCACGAGGCGTCGCCGCCGGCATCGCTGCTCGTTCTCGACGCGGACGCCATGAGCGACATCGACTACACCGGCGCGCGTGCGGTCGCCGCCTTGCTGGACGAGTTGCGGCACGCTCACGTCGAGGTCGCCATGGCGCGCGCCGAGGGCGACGTGCCGCACGCCCTGAAACGGGCCGGGCTCCTCGAGAAGTTCGGCTCCGACCGGGTCTTCCACACCGTCGACGAGGCGGTGACCGAGTGCGCTCCGGAGGCCAGGGGATGACGCGCAGGGGAGCGCGGCGATGACATCCCGGGAAGGTTCCGGCAGCCGTCGGGACGAGCGCCGGGCGGCGCGCGACGCCCGCGCCGAGAGCGCGAGCGTCGGCTTGACGCTCGCGATCATCATGACGGCGACCTTCGTCCAGTTGATCGACGTCAGCATCGTGAACGTCGCCATTCCGTCGATCCAGCGCGAGCTGCACGCGTCCTCGGCGGAGATCCAGCTGGTGGTGGCCGGGTATCTGCTGGCGTTCGCCATGACGCTCATCACCGGGGCCCGGCTCGGCGACATCTTCGGGCGCAAGCGCCTCTTCATCATCGGCATGGTGGGCTTCACCGTGGCCTCCGCGGCGTGTGGAGCGGCGCCCACCGCCACGGCGCTCGTCGTGTCGCGGGTGGTGCAGGGGGCGTTCAGCGCGCTCATGTACCCGCAGGTGCTGTCGGTGATCCAGGTCAGCATCCCGCCGCGCGACCGGGGGCGGGCCTTCGGGATCCTCGGCGCTGTCATCGGCCTGGCCACCATCCTCGGTCCTGTCGTGGGCGGACTGCTCATTTCGGCGAACATCGGCGGCTCGACGTGGCGGTCGATCTTCTACGTGAACGTCCCCATCGGGATCGCCGCCGTCGCGGGCGCGGTGTACCGCCTCCCCCGCTCGAAGGCACCTGACGCGCCGCGCCTCGACATCCCGGGCGCACTCCTCGCCACGGCCGCGGTGTTCCTCCTCGTGTTCCCCTTGGTCCAGGGACGCCAGGACGGTTGGCCGGTGTGGGGTTGGGCCATGCTGGGCGCCGCGGTGCCGGTGTTCGCTGTGTTCGCTTTCTACGAGCGGGCGCGCAGCGCGGCGGATCGCTTCCCGCTGGTGCACGCCTCGCTCGTGAAGGACCGGTCCTTCGTGGCGGGCAGCCTGCTCGTGTTCGTGTTCTTCGCGGGCCTGCCCGCCTTCTTCTTCACGCTGAGCCAGTACCTGCAGATCGGCTACGGGTTCAGCGCGCTCGTGGCCGGCCTGACGGTGTTCCCGTTCGCGGCCGGCAACATCCTGACGTCGGTGCTGTCGAGCCGGGCCGCCGACCGGCTGGGGACCCTCGTCCTCACCATCGGCGTCGGTGTCGCGCTGGCGGGGGTGGCGGGCACCCTCGCCGTCGTCCACGCGGTCGGCACGGACCTGCAGGCGGTCGAGTTGACGGGCGTTCTCGTGGTGGGCGGACTGGGGCTCGGTTTCTTCCTGCCGCCGCTCACCAATCTCATCCTGGCGGGCATCCAGTCGCGCTCCGCCGGCGCGGCGTCCGGGGTCCTGACCACGGTGCAGCAGGTCGGAGGCTCGCTGGGCGTCGCCCTCGTGGGCGTGGTGTTCTACGGGGCGCTGTCGTCGAGCGCGCCCGGTGCCGCCGCCACCGAGATCCCCCACCTGCGGGCGACGCTGCACGCGAGCGGCGTCCCCGCTCCCGCCGCCGACGCCATCACCTCGGGCTTCCAGACGTGCTTCGTCGACCGGGCGCGCTCGACCGATCCCACGGGCACGCCGGCGAGCTGCGCACGGGCACAACAGCAGCTGGCACGTTCCCCGTTCCCGGTGGCGACCCGTCGTGCCATCACCACCGCGGTGACCGGGCGGGCGGCCCCCGCGGCGCGCGCGCTCGACTTCCGGCGGGCGTTCGAATGGGCGCTCGTCTACGAGCTCGTCGTGTGGAGCATCGCCGGCGTCCTGACGCTGACGCTGCCATCAGCGAAACGAAAGCGCGACGTCTCAGGTGCGTCCGACGCGCCTCAGCCCGTGGGTGCGGGGCTACCGACGCCGGAGTAGGCGCTCAGGGCGTTCCGGCGCGGGCGTGTGGGCGCCGGTCTCTGCGGTGTGACGGTGTGACGGTTGGACGCCCGGTGTGCGGCGCCGGGCCCGTGGTCAGGTCAGAGCAGGCTCGTCAGTACGCCGCCCACCGACGCCGTCGCCAGACCGGTCGTCGGTGTGGACGAGCCCGCCGCGGTGCCCCCCGACCCGCTGGGGGTCTTGTTGGGTGACGCCGTGGCCGGTGGCGGCGGCGCCGTCGCCGCCCCGGACGCGGTCTTGGTGACTCGGGCGGCCACCAGCGTGATCGAGCGCGTCGGCGACGTCGAGGACGGAGCCGGCCGCGACGTCGTCGCCGTCACGGGCGTGACGGTCTTCGAAACGAGCGCCGCCACGGGTGCGGCCGTCTTGGTCGGGACGGCCGTCTTCGCCGACGACACCGCACTCAGGAGCGTGGTGACGGTCTGCGTCGCCGACGGCGGTGCCGAGACCGCCCGAGCGAGGCCGGAGAGCGCACTCCCCACCGACTGCGCGCTCGTGGTCGTGGTCGCGGCGGTGGAGGCCGCGGTGCTCGCCGTGGTCGCGCCGGTGAAGGCCACGGTGTTCGCCGTCGTCGCCACGCTCTTCGGGAGGGCGCCGAGTCCGCCGAGGCTCGGCAGCGTCGTCGACGTCGCTCCGCCGACCGCATTGGTGACGCCATTCGTGACGCCGCTCGTGGCGTTCGTCACGCCGTTCGTCAATCCGCCCGTCGTGCCGCCGACGGTCCCTCCGACACCTTTGGTGACCGACCCCGTGCTGCCAGTGGATCCACCCGTCAACGCGCCCAGGGTCTGCCCCGCCGTCTGCGTCGCCGAGCCCACCGCGCCGGTCACGCCCTTGGTGACGGTGCCCACCGCGCCGGAGGCGCCGCTCGTCGCCCCGCCCACCGCGCCGGTCACGCCCTTGGTGACGGTG
>DATGKD010000046.1:0-11857 GCA_035294855.1 Acidimicrobiales bacterium | reverse complement strand
CTGCGCGCCCTGCAGACCGCGCTGCGCGTCGCCGGACTCGAGGCGGTGGGCTCGTACGTGTCGCTCACCGAGGTGTCGGAGTACGCCGAGGGGATCCCCGAGGACATGCGCAACGCGCGCCTGTACCCGCAGCTGCCGCCCCCCGACAAGCCCGCGTTCTGCTTCTACCCGATGTCCAAGCGGCGCAGCGCCACGCACAACTGGTACGCGCTCGGCTTCGACGAGCGCAAGGCGCTCATGGTCTCCCACGGCGCCGTCGGCCGCCGGTTCCGGGGCCGCATCCTGCAGCTCATCACCGGCTCCACCGGTCTCGACGACTGGGAGTGGGGCGTCACCCTGTTCGGCGCGCACCCTGACGACCTGAAGGCGTGCGTGTACGAGATGCGGTTCGACCCGGCGTCCGCCCTCTACGCCGAGTTCGGCCCGTTCTGGACCGGCATCGTGGGCGAGGTCGAGGACGTGCTCCGCGATGTCGTCTGACACACAGTCGTCTGACCCACGGTCGTCTGACACACGGTCGTCTGACACACGGTCGTCTGACACACAGTCGTCTGACACACGGTCGTCCGAGCGCGACGCCGTGGCCGGCGATCTCGCGCCCGCGCTCGAGGCGCCGGTCGCTTTGAAGCTCGACACCCTGCACGCCGCGCTCGGCGCGCTCGATCGTGTCGTCGTGGCGTTCAGCGGGGGCGCGGACTCGGCGTTCCTCGCCAAGGTGGCCACCGACGCCCTCGGTGCGGCGCGCGTCCTGTGCGCGACGGCGGTCTCGGCGTCGCTCGCCCAAGAGGAGCTCGACGACTGTGCGGCGCTCGCCGGTGAGTGGGGCCTGCGCTGGGTGCAGCTCGCCACGGGCGAGCTCGAGGATCCCGCCTACGCGGTCAACGGCACCGACCGCTGCTACCACTGCAAGGCGAACCTGCTCGACGTGCTGACGCCGATCGCCGAGGCGGAAGCCGCCGTCGTCGTCCTCGGCGTGAACACCGACGACCTCGGCGACCACCGCCCGGGACAGGCCGCCGCGGCCGAACGCGGGGCGCGCTTCCCCCTCGTGGAAGTCGGCTTCACGAAATCCGAGGTGCGCGCCGCGTCGCTCGGTCTCGGGCTGCGGACGTGGGACAAGCCGGCGGCCGCGTGCCTGGCGTCACGCGTGCCGTACGGCACGCCCGTCACGGTCGGCACCCTGGCGCAGGTGGCCGCCGCCGAGTCCGGGCTCCGGCGCCTGGGCTTCCGCCAGCTGCGGGTCCGTCACTACCGCGACCTGGCGCGCATCGAGCTCGACACCGACGGCCTCGCCGACGCCGTGGCGCGACGCGACGAGATCGTCGAGGCGGTACGGGCCGCGGGGTACCGCTACGTCACGCTCGACCTCGAGGGTTTCCGCTCGGGCAACCTCAACGCGGGCCTCGACGGAACGAACTCGTGATCGACGTCAGGGTCAAGCTGACGTTTCCGGATGAGCTCGTCCGCCGCCCGTTCATCGCGCAGCTCGTGCGCGACCACAGCGTCGAGCCCAACATCCGGCGCGCCAACGTCGACGAGCACGAGGGCTGGATCGTGTGCGAGCTCGGCGGCGAGCCGGCGAGGGTCGAGGAGGCCCTGGCGTGGCTGCGAGCCGAGGGCGTGCGCGTCGACCTCCTGGGCGACGTCGTCGAGAGCTGACCGGCGGTCGGCGCAGCGTGGCCCGCGGGGGCGCCGACCCGCGCCAAGGCGGCGACGACATCGAGCGCTTCTTTGCGCAGGCCGGCGAGGAGCTTGCTGACCGGGTGGCGCAGGCCGTGCCCGGCTGGGTCGTGCGATCGGTGATGCAGCTGTTCGATGCCTGGACGGAGGTGACGCCCGGCGCCCGCGACCCGGCGCGACGCGCTGCGGTCATGGCGGAGGCGCACGCCGCGTCGGCGCGCGCCGGGTCCGACGTCAGCGACAGCTTGCGGCGGCTCCTCGGCGCGGACATCGACGCCCAGCGGGCGACTCCTCTCGAGCTCGTCCGGCGGGCGGTGTCGTACCCCACCGCGGTCCTTGCCGCGGCCGGCGTGCCCCCCGTCGAGCGGGACGGGTTCGCCGAAGAGCGCTTCCCCGGCGACGTCTACGGCCTCACCCCGGCGTCGCTCGCGGCGCTCGATCCGTCCTTGCCGGACCTCGCCGTGCGTTGGGGCGCGGCCAAAGCCGCGGCTCACCGGCGGCGCCATGCATGACCGCCGGCCAGGGACCCTTCCCGGCCGGATTTCGGCCCGGAATTCGGCGCCGGCTTTTCACTGAACGATCACCGTCTTGTCGCTCTTTGTTCGCGCGTTGTTCACCTGCCGTGGGTAGCTTGCGCGAGCGATGGCTGTTGGAGACGGGCCCCACGACGAGGGTGCCGGCGACCAGGGGGCGACTTCGGGTGTGACCACCCTGGGCGCCAACCCCCGGCGTTCCCCGGCGTACGCCGATCCCCGGCCCGAGCGTGCGCCGGCCAGCCGCGCCGCCGTCGGCCTCCTCACCCGTCCGGTCATCGAGGCCCGGGACGTGGCCGTCGGCTTCGGCAGCAAGCAGGTGCTGAGCGGCGTCGACCTCGCCATCGCCCCCGACACCATCAACGCCCTCATCGGCCCGACCGGGTGCGGGAAGTCCACGCTCCTGCGGTCGTTCAACCGCATGAATGACAAGGTGCGCGGTTACTGGCGCACGGGAGCCATCGACCTCGACGGGACCGAGATCACCAGCGACGACATGGACCCGCTGGTCCTGCGCCGCCGGGTCGGCATGGTCTTCCAACGCCCGAACCCGTTCCCGCTGTGCATCCGCGACAACGTCCTCGCCGGTGTGCGGGCCCACGGTCTCGTCCATCGCCGGGAGTACGCCGAGACCGCCGAGCGCTACCTGCGCGAGGTGGGGCTGTGGCCGGCCGTCGCCGACCGGCTCACGGAGTCGCCCTTCCGCCTGTCCGGTGGCCAACAGCAGCTGCTGTGCCTGGCGAGGGCGCTCGCAGTGGAGCCCGACGTCCTGTTGCTCGACGAGCCCACGTCGTCGCTCGACCCCATCACCACCGAGATGGTGGAGGACCTGCTGCGCAAGCTGGCCGCCCGTCTCACCATCGTGATCGTCACGCACAACCTGGCCCAAGCCCGTCGCGTGGCGGACACCACCGCGTTTCTGTACAACGGGCGGCTCGTCGAGGCGGGCGACACCGAGAAGATCTTCGACAACCCCGCCGAGCCCGAGACGGTCAGCTACGTGAGCGGGAGGATCGGATGACCTCCGACTGACCGGCCGGGCGGCGTTCGGCTCACCGGCGCCGCGCCGTTGTGTTGATCCCGGAACGCAGTTTCCGAAATGAAAGGAGCCCCACCCTCTATGTCCACGCGCCCTCGCACCAGGTTGTTGGCGCCGCTGGCGGCACTCGCGGCGGTAGCCGTCGCCCTGGCGGCGTGCAGTTCGAGCCCGTCCTCGTCGAACCGGTCGACGACCACCTCGACGACGAGCGCGGCCGCCTCGTTGAGCAGTCTCGAGAACTGGCCCACCAGCTCGGTGTCCCTCCAGGAGACCGGCTCGAGCCTTCTGTACCCGCTGTTCCAGCTGTGGGCGCAGAAGATCCAGCAGGAGTGGCCGAGCGTGTCCCTCACCGCCGCGTCCACCGGATCGGGGACGGGCGTGTCCTCGGCGGCGGCCGGCACGGTGAACGTCGGGGCCTCGGACGCCTACTTGTCACCCGCGCAGATGCAGCAGTACTCGACGCTCGAGAACATCCCGCTCGCCATTTCGGCGCAGCAGATCAACTACAACATCCCAGGACTGACCCAACACCTGAAGCTGGATGGCCCCACGATCTCGGCCATCTACCAAGGTCAGGTCACCAACTGGAACGACGCCAAGATCGCCGCCCTCAACCCGGGCGTGACGCTGCCGAACCTGCCGATCGTCACGGTGCACCGCTCGGACAGCTCGGGTGACACCTTCCTGTTCACCTCGTTCCTGGCCGCCGCCGACCCGACCGGGTGGGGACAGAAGGTCCCGCCGGGCACGACGGTGCAGTGGCCGAGCGCTCCCGGGGCGGTTGCGGCGCAGGGCAACGGCGGCATGGTGCAGGCGTGCCAGCACAGCCCCGGGTGCATCGCCTACATCGGCGTCAGCTACCTGAACCAGGCCACCGCGGCCGGGCTCGGGTACGCGGCGCTCAAGAACAAGTCCAACAACTTCGAGCTGCCGTCGCAGGCCGCCATCTCGTCGGCGGCGGCGAGCTTCACCAACCAGACGCCGTCCAACGGGGCGGTGTCGATGATCTTCGGCCCGGCCAGCGACGGCTACCCGATCGTCAACTACGAGTACGCCATCGTGCCCACCAAGCAGCCGAGCGCTCTGGCCGCCCAGGCGGTGAAAGCCGTCCTGGCGTGGAGCATCGACCCGAGCGGCGGGAACGCCCCGTCGTTCCTCGACCAGGTCAACTTCGTGGCGCTGCCGGCCTCGGTCGTGACGATCTCGTCGAAGCTGATCGCCAAGGTGGCTTCGTAGCCGGCGGAGAGGGTCTGACCATGGGCGTGCCCAGCATCGAATCGACGGCGTGAGCGTCGCCACGCAGGACGCGCCCACTCGCCCGGCACGTCGTCGTGGCGGTGGTGGCAGCGACCACGACGGGGGCGGGCCGGACGACCGGCCCGTCCCTTCGTCGCGGCCCCGGCACCCCCGGCGCTGGTGGCGGCTGGAAAGCCTCCTGCCCCAGGGCCTGCGCGTGGTGACGTTCGTGCCGATCCTGGCGCTCGTGGTCATCCTGGTCGTGCTGGCGTGGAAGGCGTGGCCGGCCATTAGGTACAACGGCTTCGGCTTTTTCGTCCACGACCGGTGGACGTTCGGAGCGCTCTACTCGCCCCTCGTCACCACCAACGGCATCCGCCATCCTCCGCTTGCGTCGTACGGAGCGCTCCCGCTCATCATCGGCACCGTGGTGTCGTCGGCCATCGCCGTCGTGATCGCCGTGCCCGTCGCCGTGGGCACTGCGCTCGTCGTCGTCGAGAAGATGCCCCCCCGTATGTCGAGTGCGGTCGGTTTCTGCCTCGAGGTCCTCGCCGGTGTCCCCAGCGTGGTCTTCGGTCTGTGGGGGATCTTCACCCTCGGCCCGTTCCTCTCCCACCACGTGGCGACGATCTGGGCCAACCACATCCCCGACGTCGCCGTGCTGCGCTTCTTCAAAGGACCGACCGGGGGAGGCGAGGGCCTGTTCACCACGAGCGTGGTGCTCGCCGTCATGATCCTGCCCATCATCGCGGCCACCACGCGCGACCTCTTGCGTCAGGTCCCCCGGGCCACGGTGGAGGGCGCGGTGGCACTCGGCATGACCGACTCCGAGGCGCTCGGGGTCGTGAGCTTCCCGTGGATCCGCTCCGGGCTGATCGGGGCGGTCGTCCTCGGCCTGGGCCGCGCCCTCGGGGAGACCATCGCCGTGGCCATGGTGAGCGGCGTGCTGCTCGGCTCCAACGTCCGTTCCCTGTACGGCGCCTTCACCACCATCGCCGCCACGATCGTCTCCCAGCTCGACGGGGCGTTCACCGATGTGAGCGGACTGGCGACGGCGACCCTGGCCGAGGTGGCGCTCGTGCTCTTCGTGATCACGCTTCTCGCCAACGTCGGGGCCCGCCTGCTCGTGCGGCGCGTGGCGACCACCGCGCTGCCGGTCGGCCGGGGCATCTGAGCGATGAGCGCCACGACGTCGCCCCCGCCCCAGGCGTCCAGCTCGTCGCGTCCGACTCCGGCCGGGCACAGCGGCCGGCGGGTGCGGGTCCGCAAGGTCCGCAACCGAATGCGGTGGGGCCTGTGCACGTTCGCCCTCGCGCTGCTCGTCGTCCCCCTCGTGTCGATCATGTGGGGAATCGCCGGGCACGCGCTGGCGCACTGGCACTGGAGCTACCTGACGACATACCCGTCGGGCAACGGCGGCGGGTTGCTCAACTCCATCGAGGGGAGCCTGTTGATCGTGGCCCTGGTGCTCGTGGTGGCGGGCACGATCGGCATCGGCGGCGGCGTCTACCTCGCTGAGTACGTGAGCGAGGACCGCGGCCAGTTGCTGCGCCGGGCATCGGAAGTCCTCGCCGGCATACCTTCCATCGTGTTCGGCTACGTGGGATTCGTGGCCCTCAACGTCAAGTTCCACTGGGGCAACTCGCTCTACGCGGGGATCATCGTGCTGTCGGTGCTCGTCGTCCCCTACATCACCAAGACCACCGAGGTAGCCCTGCGCAACGTGCCCACGACCTACCGCGAGGGGGCGGAGGCCCTCGGCATGCGCGGCGGCTACGCACTGCGCAAGTTCGTGCTGCGCCCCGCCCTCCCGGGCATCGCCACCGGGCTCATCATCGCCGTGGCCATCGCGGTGGGGGAGACGGCGCCCCTGTTGTTCACCCTCGGGTACAACTCGAAGAGCCCCACCTTCGCGTTGCACAACTCGCCGGCGGGCTACCTGACCTACAACGTCTTCACGGACTACAACCAGCCGTTCGCGTCGAGTCATGACCGCGCCTTTGCGGCCGCGTTCCTGCTCATCGTGCTGGTCCTCGTGCTGATCGTCATCGCCCGGGTGGTCGTCATGACGACGCAACGTCACTCACCCGACCGTCCGCAGCGCATGGGCCGAGCCCCCAAGTGATCGACGCCGTCATGGCGCGCCTGAGAGAACCGGGTTCGGAGGGTGCGGTGCGGATCCTGGTCGTGGAAGACGAGGATTCCTACCGCGAGGCGCTCCACGCGGGGTTGTCGAAAGAGGGGTACGAGGTCGAGTTGGCCGCCGACGGCATGGAGGGACTCCGCCGTTTCGCCGAGGACCCGCCCGACCTGGTGCTCCTCGACGTCCTCCTCCCCGGCATGTCGGGGACCGAAGTCTGCCGGCGCATGCGCGACATCGCGCCGGTGCCCGTGATCATGGTGACGGCGCTGGACACCGAGGTGGACATCGTCCTCGGCCTCGAGTTGGGCGCGGCTGACTACGTCACGAAGCCGTACAAGCTGCGGGAGCTGATCGCCCGCATCCAGGCGGTCCTGCGCCGGGTGTCGCCGCCGCCCATCCCCGTGCCGGCCTCGCCGGCGGGCGCCCCGCGCGCGGACGTGGTGGTGGCCGGGCCGGTGCGCGTGGACTTCGCGCGTCGCGTCGTGAGCACGAGGGGGTCCGACGTCCACCTGTCGCGCCGGGAGTTCGATCTGCTCGCCCTCCTGCTGTCGCCGCCCGGTCAGGTGCGGACGCGCGACGAGCTGATCGACCGCCTGTGGTCGGGACGGGACTTGTCGGACACGCGCACGCTCGACACGCACATCCGGCGCCTGCGCGTGAAGCTCGAGCGCGACCCCGCCAACCCGCAGTACCTCGTGACGGTGCGGGGCGTCGGGTTCCGCTTCGACGCCGAGGGACGGGGCGAGCCCGACCGCTGACGTCAGCGCGACAGGGGGGCGCCCGCCAGTGCGGCCACCACGCCGAGCAAGGCGGCGATGACGAGCCCGACGACGACGGGTCGGCGCAGCGCGACGAGCCACAGCGCGGCGAGACCGAGCACGCCGAGCTGCCACAGGTGACTGAGCTCGCGTCCGAGGGGGATGGACGAGCCCGCGATGGCGCCGATGGCGGCGGCTCCCGCACCGGTGAGGAAGGCTTGGGCGGGGCCGCTGCGGCGCAGCCGGTCGAAGTGCGGGCCGCCGGCGAGGACGAACGCGAACGACGGCGCGAATGCGATGAGCGCGGCGAGGAGTCCACCGCCGACGCCCGACGCGGCGTAGCCCACGACGGCGACCGTCTGCACGACGGGCCCCGGGGTCACCTGTCCGAGCGCCACGGCGTTCAGGAACTGGGTCCCGGTCATCCAGTGATACGTGGTCACCGCGTCGTGCTGGATGAGCGGGATGATCACGAAGCCCCCGCCGTACGACAGGGCACCGACCTTGAACGCCACCCATGCCAGCGCACCGAGGCCGCCGACGGCGACGGCCGGGAACAAGACGCCCATGACCGCCGGGGCCCGCTCGGTTCCCCGGCGCGCACCCGGACCCGGCGACGTCGTCGTGGCCACCTCGACGAGCCCGCACGCGAGGAGCACGAGCACGAGGAACGGCCCGACGGTGGCGGCCGCGATGGCGCCGGCGACGACGTAGACGACCCAGCGCGCGCGACGTGGCCGTTGGTGGCCAACGCGTCGCCAGCTGGCGGGGACGAGCCCCAGGGCGGCGTGGACGGCGACGGCGGGCACGGCGGCGCCGGCACCCGCCGCGGCGCCCTCGATCCACAGCGGTGGGTGGGCGGTGAGGAAGAGGGCGGCCAGCCCGAGGATGACGACCAGGCCGGGTGCGATGAAACACACACCGCCGACGACTGCCCCGGCCGCGCCCCGCAGACGCCACGCGCAGAAGATGGCCAACTGCGTGGAGGCGGGACCGGGCAGCAGGTTGACCGCCGCAAGGCCGTCCTCGAAATCCCGGGACTCGAGCCATCCTCTTCTTTCGACGCAGAGCGTGCGGAGAAGGATGATGTGCGCCGGCGGCCCCCCGAAGCCGATGACGCCGATGCGTCCCCACTCCCGGGCGATGGTGGCGAGCGCGACGCGTCCGGAGTCAGGAGGGCTCATCGGGTGAGCACCTCGTGCGCCAATTCGTCCACGGCGCGGCGGCACGCCGCGAACGCCTTGCGACCCGCGGGCGTCGCCCGGTACACGCGCCGTCGACGGCCGTCCACGACGACCGGACGCGACGACAGCAAGCCGGCGGCCTCGAGCCGGTGCAGCATCGGGTACACGGTCCCCGGGCTGAGCCGGTGACCATGACGGGCGAGCTCCTCGATCAGTGCGGTGCCGTGGACGGCTCCTTCACAGGCATGGTGCATGACGTGCACCTGGACCGCACCCCGGGTGAAGTCGCTGACGAGGTCGGGTTCGGGGGGGATACTCCTATCGATAGTCGATATCGACTACCGATAGCAACGCCCGGGCGGTCTTCCGTCCACGAGCGCCGGTCCGGGAGTCGACGGCGGCGTCAGTGCGACGCGTGGTCGCCCCGCCACATGGGCTGGCGGGGCCGGTCGAACAGGACGTCCACGTGTTCGCCGTTCAGGGCGGCGAAGACGTGGCGGCCCCAGCGCTCGGCGCCGGCGAGGGGTTGCGGCAGCTCCTCCTGCGAGAACCAGCCCACATCGGCGCACTCGAGGGGGTGCGCGCGCAGCGCCCCGCCCACCGCCTTGCAGTGGAAGACGAGGGAGTACAAGGGCACCCGGGTGAACCCCAGGCGGAGCCCGTCGAGCACGGCGATGAGCCGGAGTACCTCGACGTCGATGCCCGTCTCCTCGAGGACCTCCTTCACGACGACCTCGGCGGCCGAGTACCCGACGTCCGCCCACCCCGTCGGGTACAGCCACACGCCGGAGTCGGCCCGCTTCACGAGCAGGAGCTTGCCCTCGTCGTTGCCCACCGCCGCGCCGATCGCGATCTTCGGCGTGACGTAGCCGGGCACGCCCTCGCCGACGATCCGCAGCCACTCCTCGACGAGCTCGCCCGCGTCTTCGACACCCGTGGCGCCGTCGGCCGCCGCCACGCGGATGTCGGCGGCCACGCGCAGGACCTCTTCGAACCGCTCGCGCTCGTACAGGCTCTCGGTGAAGCCGAGCCCGGTGCGGGCGATGGCCGCCAGGCTTTCGCTCCACCGCAGCAACTGCCGCGCGGAAACCGGTGCCTCCACGATCCTGGACGCTATCGGATCCCCCTCGGCGTCGGACCCGCCCGGCCACCGGCAGCGGGACATGAAGATGGTTGACGGGCCGGCTGGGCCACAATGGTTCTATGGCCGTCAACGACGACTGCCGCCACTACGTCATGCAGACCACGGCGCGCGGGGAGAAGCTCGAACGCTGCCGGGTGGACGCCAACGACAATCTGCCGTTCGCGTGCCCCGAGGGCTGTCTGTTCTACGAGCCCCGTCGCACGTCGCCGGCTGGCTGGAAGGTCCCGCCGCCTCGTCCGGGACCCGCGCCGTCCTGACCTCGATCCTGCGGGCCCAGACTCGTTAGACGGCTTCGTCCTCCGGCGCGGCGAGCTCGGGGACGCTGACCTCGGGGACGGCGCGGGGCCCGCTCGTCGAGTCGCCCACGCCGCCCGCCTCCCAGAAGTCGAGGACCAGGCGGGCGTTCGTCCGGCCCGCTTCGATCAGCGCCTCGGTGGCGCTGAAGTCGTCGTAGCGCGACACCGGTTCGGTGTCCACGGTGAAGACCACGACCTCGACGCCTTCGGGCAGGCGTTCGAGCTCACGGGCGAACTTGGCGTGCACGGCGATGAAGAAGGCGGTCAGCACGGCTTCGACCGGGCGTCGGTAGCGGTGCGGCGTGTAGTGCAGCGGGCCGCACAGGAGCACGAACACCCGCTCGGCTCCCTGAGCTATCGCTCTCCCGATGGGCACGTTGTCGACCACGCCGCCGTCGATGAACGACTCGCCATCCACATCGACCGGAGGGAGCAGCGCAGGGAGCGCCGCCGACGCGAGGATCCTTTCGGTGGCGGGGCCCTCGTCGAACCATTGGGTGCGGCCGTCGGTCAAAGACGTCGCCACGACCTCGAGCGGTATGGGGCTGTCCTCGAGGCGGTCGAAGGTGAGCCCGGATTCGATGATCCGGCGCACCCCGTCGTTGCGGTGCACCGCTTCGCGTTGCTGGAGGAAGCGCCAGGGCGTGGGGAACCGGCCCTGCGGGAAGACGTCTTCGCGGGTGATCGCCCGCCAGCGGTCGGCCATCTGGCCGACCCCTTCCACCGTCGCCTGCCCGCAGAACCCGGCGGCGTTGATGGCTCCCACCGAGGCGCCGTACACGGCGTCGGCCGTGATGCCGCGTTCGAGCAGGGCTTCGAGCATCCCGATCTGCGACGAGCCCCGCGAGCCGCCGCCGGCGAACACGAAGGCCGTCCGGACCCGGCGCCGCACGACCCGGGCGCGGCGGTAGCGGGCGAGCCAGCGTCCTGAAGGACCCGGGGCCGTCCACCGGCGCGCGGCGCTCGGTCCGACGAACACCCCGCCCGGGAGGGCCGGGCCGGGAGCAGCGAGCGACGTCGTCACGGGGGAGGGCCGGCTCCCCAGCGCGGCGCCGGCGAAGAGCGCCAGCCCCGATGCCTCGGGGCCGGGCCGTCAGCCCCGCGGGCGCCGATTCCTCCCGTGGCTGACCTGTTGCGGTTCTGGGCGGCACGGGCGACGCGGTCGCGTTGGACCGCCCACCGCACCGACAGGACCGCAACGGCCAGGATGATCGCCACGAAGATCCCGAACACGACGTCGAAGGCCGTGCTCACGACGCCGCGACCTTGCATGCCGTCGGGGCGGGGTCCGCAGGGCCGGGCTGGCCGGTGCGGACGCCGACGAGCCATCGGGCGTTGCCCATGCACTCCATGGCGAGGCCCAGGTTACCCGGGCGGGTTCGGGCGCCCCGGCCCCTCCGCAAGCCGGGCGGACAATTCTCGTCGCCACTGCCCTGTTGGCCGTTCAGGCCTGTTGGCCGTTCAGGTCTGCTGGGCTTCCGGTCTGCAGGGCTGTCTGGCCTCGAGACGCCGGCTGCACGCCGTGCCGCTGCAGGTCGCGGTCCCCGTTGGTGACACACCCCTCGGGCATCCTGTGACCCGTGCCGCCGCTGCGCCTCCTCGACCCAGCCCGCTCGCAGCGAGGCGACTCGGTGCTCGACCGCCTGCGCGGAGACGGCGAACGGCCCGTGGTCGACCCGGGCCTCGCAGGCGGCCTGCGGGATTGGCTGGAGGTCGGTCTGGCGGAGCGGCTCGGTCCTCTCTCCGACGACCGCCCAGTCCGGGTGACCAAGGAGAGGCTCAACCAGGTCCTGGTGTGCGAGGCCCATCTGGCGGCGTCCCAGGAGGGACCGCGTCCGGTGACG
>DATGKD010000045.1:0-11272 GCA_035294855.1 Acidimicrobiales bacterium | reverse complement strand
ACACGCGATGGCGGTCAGTCACGAGCGACCGCGCGTGGGGGAGCGCGCCGTCTTCCAGTCGGGCGACGACCCGCTTCACGAGATCGGCGACAAGGCCCGCCTTCCACGGTCCCCACGCGGCGGGCCCCGTGGCGATGCTGTCGGCTTCGGTCAAGGCGGCAAGGAGCCGGAGGCGCTCGACGTCGGGAACGGCATCGGCGACGGCTTCGACGGTGGCAGGGTCGTCGAGGTCGCGGCGTGTGGCCACCTCGGCCAGGAGCAGGTGGTTCCGAACCAGCCCGACGAGCACGCCGACATCGGCGTCGCCGAGGCTCATCCGCCGGCCCAAACGGGTGACGATCTCGATGCCGTTCGCCGTGTGATCGCCGGGGAATCCTTTGCCGATGTCGTGGAGAAGCGCCCCCAGGAGCAGGAGGTCGGAACGGTCCACATCCGAGGTCAGGAGGGCGGCCCGGGCGGCTGTTTCGAGGAGATGCCGGTCGACGGTGAACCGGTGATATGCGTTGCGCTGCGGCTTGTTGCGGACCGCGGCCCACTCCGGGATCGCCCGCGTCAGCAGGCCGTAGTGGTCGAGAGACTCGAGCGCCGCCACGCCCGGCCCACCCGTGGCGAGCGTCCGGACGAGCGCGTCCCGCATTTCCTCCGGCCACGGTCCAGCTCCCGCGCCGTCCGTCGCGCTCACCGCCTCGAGCGCAGCACGCGCGATCGGCACCGACCGCTCGGCCGCGACCGCCGCAATGCGCAAGGGGAGCGAGACGTCGCCGAGGTCCACAGTGTCGGCGTCGAGGACGACCTCACCGCCGTCGCCCCCTCCTCCCGAACGAGCGATCGCGATGCCGGGGCCGGCGGGAGTCATCGTGCTCGCCTTACCCCGCTCTCTCCGCCAACCGAATCGGCGCGCCGGCGCCCTCCATAACGCGCGTCGGCGCCACGCGTCGTCGGCGACCCAGGCGATGGTCCGTCCCGCCTCGGCGATCGCCGCCATGAGGGCATCGGCGTCCGCGTACCCGAGCGCCGCGGCCACCTGGTCCTGTTCCTGTAGGAGCAGCCGGTCGGTGGCGCGGCCCGTCACCCGGTGCAGCTCGACGCGGGCCGCGGTCAGCACGGCTTCGGGTTGTTCGAACGCCAAGACCTCCACGTGCTCCGCCAGCACCGGCAGGGCGCGGGTCGCCGCGATGACGGCGTGCACGTCGCGCAGCCCACCGTGGGCCTCTTTCAGGTCTGGCTCGAGGAGGAACGCGACGTCGCCATGCGCCCGATGACGTTCGGCCACTTGCGTGTCGAGCTCCGGCAACCAGCGCCGGGCGTACTTGCGCCACTGTTCGGCCGCGGCGGAGAGGAGCGGTTCGGAGACCGACCGGTCGCCCGCCACCAGGCGCCCGTCGAGGAGGCCGAGCTGGGCCCGCAGGTCGTCACGGGCCACCGCCAGGACCTCGTCGGGACGACGGACCGAGTGGTCGAGCCGAACGCCCTCGTCCCAGACCGGGTACCACACCGCGTCGGCCACGCCCCCGACGTCCCGGCGACGGTCGTGCACCAGGACCACGTCGAGGTCGCTGTACGGGCAGAGCGACGAGCGCCCGTACCCTCCGACGGCCACGAGTGCCACCCCGTTGGTGTCGCCGGCCGTGGCCTCGTGCAGCAGGCGCGTCAGCCAGTCGTCGGCGGCGGCGGCGAGGGCGGAGCAGAATGCCTCACCGTGCAGGTCGGATCGCTCGATCAGCTCCTGACGTGAAGCGCGGAACGACACCGGCGACGGTATCACCGGCCGGCGATACGGCTCCCACGTCGCGCCGGCGGTCGTGGTGGGGCTGGGGCTACGAGGGCCAAGGTGTCGCCGGTCCGGAGTTGGACGCGCTGGCCGCCATGGCCGCCTCGAGTTTCGGCGTCGACGGGCAGCGGCGCTCACCGCCGGACGTGGCGTCCTTGGAGCTCCCGCCGGTTCGTCTCTCGGTCCCGGACGTGTTCGCCGAGATCGCCACGTCCGACGTGATCGACCGCGCCGGGCACAGCTTGGGCAAGTCCTATCGGGACGTGGTCCGTGCTCTGCGGGGCGAGCTGGCGCATCCGCCCGACGTGGTGATGCGGCCGCGGAACGAGCACGAGGTCGCTGCCGTCCTCGACTGGTGTGGGTCCGTCGGAGCGGCCGTCGTGCCGTACGGCGGTGGGTCGAGCGTCGTGGGGGGAGTCGAGCCGGACGTCGGTGACGGCTACGCGGGGGTGGTCACGATCGACACCACGGCCATGGACCGCGTCCTGGACGTCGACACGGTCTCGCTTGCGGCGCGCATTCAAGGGGGTGTTCTGGGGCCGGACCTCGAGGACCAGCTGCGGCCGCACGGCCTGACACTGCGACACTTCCCGCAGAGTTTCGAGTGCTCGACCTTGGGCGGATGGATCGCCACGCGTTCGGGCGGCCATTTCGCCACCGGGCCGACCCATATCGACGACCTCGTGGAGTCCGTCCGGGTGGTGACTCCTCGGGGTTTGGTCGAGACGCGACGTGTGCCCAGCTCCGGTGCGGGCCCGTCGCCGGACCGCCTCTTCCTGGGATCGGAGGGATCGCTCGGCCTCGTCACCGAGGCGTGGGTCAGGGTGCGCCGTCGACCCCGTTGGCGAGTCCGGGGGACCGCTGTATTCGCCGACATGGCGCGCGGAGCGGGTGCGGTCCGGGCGCTTGTCCAGTCCGGGCTCCAGCCTTCCAACTGCCGTCTCGTCGACCCGGTCGAATCGATGATCAACGGCATGGGCGACGGCACCACAGCGACGTTGCTCGTGGGGTTCGAGTCCGCTGACCGCCCGATGGACGCCGACGCCCGCGACGCGCAGCAGTGCGTGCGCGATCACGGAGGCGACATCGACGAGGGCTCGTGGCGGACGTTCGACGACGGTGCGATCACCGGCGAACGCCCCCCGGACGCCGCCTCTTCGTGGCGCAACTCGTTTCTGCGCGCCCCGTATGTTCGCGACGCGCTGGTCACCCTCGGCGTGCTGTGCGAGACGTTCGAGACCGCGGTGTCGTGGGCGCGGTTCGAGGAACTGCACGACGCCGTGACCCATGCCGTCCGGCGCGCCCTCGGGGAGTGGGACACGGCCGGGGGATTCGTCACGTGCCGGTTCACCCACGCCTACCCGGACGGGCCCGCCCCGTACTTCACGGTGTTGGGGAGAGCCGTGCCCGGCCGCGAGCTCGAGCAGTGGGCGGCCGCCAAGGAAGCCGCCTCGGACGCGCTCCTCGCGACAGCAGGGACGATCACCCACCATCACGCCGTTGGGCGTGATCACCGGCCGTGGTACGACCGACAGGCGTCTGCCCTCTTCGTCGAGTCCCTGCGGGCGACCAAGTCCGTGCTCGACCCCGGCGGGATCATGAACCCCGGCGTGCTCGTGGGCTAGGGCCTCTGGCCCTGGTGCCTACGCGTCTCAGCGTGACGACACAACGTCGAGCGACAGGCGTACCCTTTGTGCTGCGACCATCCGGTCGTTTGGCGCGGGAGGCTCGGATGAGCGACCGGCAAACCAAGAGATCAGGTATGAGCGTCCTCGACACGGCGCTCGTCGCAGCCGCCGTTGTCGGAGGAGTCTTCGTCGTCCTGTGGCTGGCGCACGCCGTGGTGGGACTCGTGCTGTTCGCATTCAAAGTCGCGATCCTCGCCGTCGTGGTCTTCGCCGTGGTGCGGCTGCTGCACATCTTCGGCCGTCGACGCGACTGACCCGGCTGGGCCCCTCCGGGCGTCGTCGGCGCACGCCTCAGGCGCTGGCGACCTCTTGGTAGAGGGCCACGTGGTCGGCCACCATGCGCTCGGTCGAGAAGTACCCTTCGACGGCCGCCCGGCAGTCGGCGCGCGACAAGTCGTCGAGGTGGCTGACCGCCTCGACCATGGCGGCCTCGTCGTCGCACAGGAAGCCGGTCTTGCCGTGGTCGACCACCTCGGGCGCGGCGCCCTCGGGAAAGGCGAGCACGGGGGTCCCGCACGCCATCGACTCGAGCATGACCATGCCGAAGGGCTCGTTCCACCGGATCGGGAAGACGAGGGCACGCGCGTCGGCGAGCAGCTCCAGCTTGCGCTCATGAGAGACCTCGCCGAGGTAGACCGCGTCCGGACCCAGGAGCGGTGCCACTTGTTCGTCGAAGTAGTCGCGTTCCCACTGCTCGCGCATCTTGGCGGCGAGCAGGATCCGGGCGCCGGCTTTGCGCGCGACCTCGATGGCGCGGTGTGCCCCTTTGTCGGGGGCCATCCGCCCGAGGAAGAGGAGGAAGTCGCCGTCGGCGTCGCCACCGCCTTCGCCCATGGGGAAGTCTGAAGCCTCGACGCCGTGGTGGATGACGCGGACGACGGGCACGTCGGGCGCGCCTCGGCGCTGGGCCTCGGAGATCGCGACAATCGGCACCCGGGCGGCGAGCGCGCGGTAGATGTCCGTGAGTTCGGCGTTGAAGGGCCCGTGGATCGTGGTGATGACAGGCAAGTCCCGGTACCGCTCGGCGTAGAACGGCCCCATCACCGTGTGGTCGTGAACGACGTCGTGGTCCTGGGCCACCTCGTAGGCGCCGAGAACGTGACGAAGCTCAGGGACCGCCATCCCGATGCGCATGCCTTCGGCCTCGGGCAGCACCCATGCCTTCGGGACCGGGCACGTCGAGTCGCCCGTGGTGAACAGCGTGAGGTCGTGCCCGGCCGCAACGAGGCCCCGCGCCAACTGGTCGACAACGAGCTCGATCCCGCCGTAGAGCGGGGGCGGGATCGGTGTCCACGGCGGGGCGATCAGGGCGATGCGCATGACCTGATTCAAGCATCCCCAAAGCTGCGCACCGCGTACTGCGCAGAGCCGAATTGATGCCCTGGTGCACGAGCAGAGCGTCTCCAGTGGTACCTGCGAGCTCAAAAGGGCGCTCGGTGTCACCGGATAGGCTCAAGGCCCGCGGCGGCGTGGCCGAGTGGTTTAGGCAGGGGCCTGCAAAGCCCCGTACGGGAGTTCGATTCTCCCCGCCGCCTCGCCAGGATGTTCTCAAAACTTAGGGCTTACTCGTTTCAAAACGGAACATCTGGCGGTCCCCGGGACCGAGACTTGGCGATTTCGCCACGCAAGATCCGTGGATCGAGGTCGTCGCGGGCGGCCAGCTACCCCTGGCAGCGCGCCCACGCGGTTGCGGGCGCGACGAAGCCGGCCTCGAGGGCCGGATGAGGCGACGGTTTGGGGTGAGCTAGCCGGGCGGCCCGGTTGCTCGAGGGAGCACGCTCATCGAGAGTTCGCCGATGAGTTCTTGCCACGTCCCGCGCCGGATCTTGGCGCGGCGGCGTGGTTGCTCCTGAGTCTCGGCGAGTTTGGCCCGGTGACTTCGGATTCGATCGAGATTGACCGCCGCGATCGTGAAGCCCAATAGCGCGGTCATCTTGATCACTCCGAAGACCCGGAAGAAGCCGCGTGCCGTGTCCACGAAGCCGCCCTTGAGGGACGCGTTCACAGATTCGACCGCCATTCGTCGATTCATCGAAATGCGCCACGCCGTCGTTCCGAACGGGATGCGTTGGGTGAGGGGAAGGTCGGCGGGTGGCGCCGACACTGTCCCCTGACAGCAGCTCTTTGCGGTTGACGGCAGGACCACGAGAGGCGCTCGTGCCGATCGCCTCATCGTCGTGGGAAAGTTGCGGCTGCGGAGCAGGCCGGCGCAGAACGGGCATCGCCAGCGGGTGACACCGTTGCCATCGGGCCCGGCGTGGCGCACCATGCGCCAGCGAGCTCTCCGGTTGAACGGCTCCTCATAAGCGAGCCGATGGCCTCCCTTGGCCAGGAAGTGCGGCATTCTCAGGTCGCGCAACTCGTCGGGCAGGGCGGCCGAGAAGAGTTGGCCGTCCATGACGATGGCCTCCTCGGAGAATGGTCGGATGCCCCGTTGGTTCGTCACAGGCTGAAACGTCTGTTCGATGCCGCATTGCGCGAGCGGATAGCTCGTGGTGTCGGGAGAACAGAGTGAATAGCCGGGATCCCAGACCACGTCGCGGACGTCGTGGCCGTCCTTCTTGCGGGCGAGCACCGGACCCACGATCGACTTGGCGCGGTGGGTGCCCGCCGGGGCAAGAGCGAGCGCGGTGATCACGTTCGGGACCTCGGGCCCGAGGGTCGTGCGATCGACATAGTTGGTCCACCTGACGTCACGGGTCTGCACCGCGAGGTGCAGCTCGTAACCGAGATACGGCCCGGCGTTGTGTTGGCCGTTGGCTGACCGGTGCCCCGCCCGGGCGTCCGGATCGGGCGTGTATTGCTTGCGACCATCGGGGCCGATCGCCAGCACCTTGGCGCGCTTGACCTTGCGCGCCGTGGGTGGCGCTTCGTCAACAAGCTGAGTTTCGACCGCCTCGCCGTCGAGCTCGATGGACGTGGTCGACCCCTGGAAGGCACCCCACGTCTCGACGTCGGTGCCGTCGACGGCGATGGAGTGGCTCGTCAGATATTTGTCCGGCACCGAGGCCCGAGCCAGTTGGTTGGCGAACCATTGCTCGTCGATCCCCTCGATGCCGTCTCCGAGCACACGACAGAGCTTGGAGAACAGCCAGACCACCCGCGAGTACGCCTCGTCGGGCTTCCACTCCGAGATCTCTAGTTGCGTCCGCTCCTTGTCGCTCAACGCGTTCAACAGCCGGGCCGCGTCGACGAGGTGCGCCTGGTGGTGCCGTTGGAGGGCGTTGGCCTGGAGCGCCACCAGCAGCGCCTCGAGGGGGAGGCGACGCCGCCGTCCGGTATCTGAGTCCACGTAGGGGCGGAGCGCCTCGACGACCCCAGAACGCCGCACGATCTGGCGGGCGAGAGCGAGCTCGTTGGCAGAGGGGCGCCGGTGGCCGTCGGTGTCGAGGGGTGGCCGTTTCACGGCTTCCTGCCCCGCAACATGGTGTCCGCCTCGGAGCGCCCGAGTGGCGGCACGAAGCTGAGCAAGTCCGAAAGCACCGTGAAACCGTCGAAGCCGGCTGCCTGACACAGCTCGGGAAGCCTGGTGCCGCGTGCGAGGTGACCGAGCAACCACGTCGAACGAAGCCGGGGGGTGCTGAGCCGTGGGTGGTCCGTCGGCCGGACGAAGCGCTTGGCCAACGTGCTCACCCGGTTCTTGTTCTGCGAGTGCCCACCGATCAGGAACTGGGTTCCGGCTGTGGCCGCCAGCTCGAGGATCTCCTCCTCCCATTCGGACTCGACCACCACCGAGCGAGGTGCCGGAGGGCCGACCCGGACCTCGACCACACCGCGCCGGCGACCGACGTCGCTTGCTTCGACGCGGCCTACCCAACGGCCGTCGAGACCGGCTCCGAGGCCGAGGGCGACCAACGCCCGCGCCCCGCGACGGCGCGCCGGCGTCGGCTGGTGGGCGACGTCGGCACGGAGGTGGCGGACCTCGGCATCCGTGTACGGGGGAGCCACCTTGCGGACGGCCATGGGCGCCGGGCGGGGCTCCCACGGCGCCACCCGGGTGAGCAGCGGGCCCATGCGCCGCAGGTCGGAGCGGAAGGTGGCTCGAGACCGGTCCCCGGCCAGAGCGACCTGGCAGAAGCGCTCGACGGTGGCCGGGTCGAGGATGGATTCCCGGTCGAGTGGGAGGCCCTCAGAGGTGGCCCAGCGCACGAGCCGAAACAGGATGCGTCGGCAGCGCTCGTCGACGGATCGCCCACCGAGCCCAAGGTCGGCGATCATCTCGGCCACGAACCACTCGACCGGGGTCGGTGGCCCGGGCTGGTCGGCGGGCACGTTCGTCGAAGCCCGTCCACGCTTGGGGTCGGACCCGTCGGCCTCGCCAGGCGCTACCCGCATGGGTCGCTCACGCCCGTCCTTCTCGTCTGAGTGGGCTCGGGGGCGCGCGATCGCCGAGGAAAGCTCTTGGGTCGCGTTCTACCGGGTGGGTGTGACACCCGGAAGATGCTCTTGAAGGAGCTTTCTCTGCTCGTTGCAGTGAGCGACCGCGCCTAGCCCCGGTCGGTAGGAGACGGCCCCGAGTCCCGTCGTATCTTGGGATTGACACATCACGTCGGTGATTGGTGCTGACCCCGAGCGAGCCCGACTCGACACTCATGCCGCCCATCAAGCATCAAGGTTGGGTCGCGTATCCATCCTTGAAGATGACCAAGAAGGCGATGACAATGCCGGTAACCACGCGCTCCACTTCTACGGCCGTCTCGTCACTACATCTAATCAGGGAGCGTGATCCAACTGATCGCCTGGCCAACTGGACCGTCCGAGATCGCCGTTGACTGTGGTGCAAAGGCGTAGGTAGAGCATTCGTACCGACAGCTACATTCCGGTCCACGTCGATACATCTCAGAGCGTTACCGGGCGTCAGCCTGCCACTGCGTACAGCTTCCAGGTGCCCGGTATGCCCTTGAGTTCTTCTTCTCCCCGGTCCTCGAACTCGATCCCGGATCCAGCAACAAGGTCGACAACGGTACGCGAAACGAGGATTTCACCGGTGGCTGCGACTGCTTCTATCCGTTGGGCCAGATGGACGGCAATGCCTGACACGTCGGCGCCACGTCGTTCGACCTCTCCGATGTGAAGACCTGCTCGGAGTTCAAGGCCAAGTCGCCCTACCGCATCTCGAATGGCTCGGGCACAATGGATGGCGCGGGCGGGGCCGTCGAACGTGGCAAGCGCGCCATCACCCGTCGTCTTCACTAGTCGTCCACCAAAGCGAACCAGCTGGCGTCCGACCGCATCGTCGTGTTGGTCGAGACGCTCCTTCCAGATCTGATCTCCCAGGGCCGCCGCCTGCTCAGTTGATCCGACGATGTCCGTGAATAGCACCGCCGCGAGCAGACGATTCGATCTCGCAAGGGCCGGGTGACCGGTGACGAACTCCTCGATTTGGTCGATGAGTCCATCGGTGTCGCCCACCCACCACAAGTCGTCAGCCCCCGGCAGCAAGACGAAGACTGAGTTCTCGATGTTGTCGGCGATATACCGGCCGTGATCAGCCTTGGTCCAGGCGTTGCCAATGCGGTGCAGGACGAGCGTCGGAACGTGGATTGCCGAGAGCGCTGGTCGGGCGTCGGTCTGGCTGTACGCATTCCAGATCGCTCGGGCGACGGTCGGACTGGCGCCCCTGTGCCCAGCGCGGTCCCACCAGTCTCGAAAGGGCCGTTCAAGGTGGACGCTCGGCGCCAACACGCTCAGCAGATCCACGTCCCCGCCAGCCGGACTCGTGTCTGTTACCGCATCGGCGGTGCTCTCGTAAGCCCCGGGCTCATGGCCCCACGGGAAATCTGGTGCCCACAGGCTCCGGGCGTAGGCGTTGAAGAGGACCAGGCGAGTAATGCGTTCGGGGTGCGTCGCCGCGAGCAACAACGCGGCCATTCCCGCGTCGGTAGCGGCAAGGACGATGGTCGACTCCGACGCCGCCGCATCGAGCACGGCTCGGGCGTCGAGCGCCCACTGCTCGACTGTGGGAGGTGCGCCAAGGGGTACGGGGTCCGAAAGCCCAACCCCCCGCTGATCGAAACAGATGACACGGCTGAAGCTCGCCAGGCGATCGAGGCAGGCGGCATAGCGAGGTTCGTCGGGCATCGTGTCGATAGAAATGAGTTCCCCCGACATCAACAACAGATCGACGGATCCCGAGCCCAACGTGCAATAGGCGAGGTGACCGCCGTCGCCAGCGGGGGCATAGTGGATACCGGTTGCCTCCAACATGGAAGGCACCGTACTGATCTGTCTTCAGGGCTGCCAGGAACTCTTCCGAATCTGAATGCTCAAGACGATCAAGGGTACGCCGACCCTGCTCTTAAGCCTCGTTACCGGATGGGTCGCAACCTGAGCCGACCGCCCGCACACGGCACACCGGCATCACCTTCAGGATGGAGCAACAGGAGGAAGGCGCTCCATCATCTTCTGCCGATGAACAAGAGGTTCAGCTCTGTTGGTTCGGAGTAATCGACACCTTGTGCGCAGCGAACGCCTCCAGCAATGTGTTGCATTGGCGCGAGAACAAGAACACTCGTGCCCGCCCTGAGTCCTTCATCCGAACCGGAATCCCAAAGGCAACTGTTGAGCGTCCCATAGTGCGCAATCGCACGTACCACGGGATTGCGAAAGATTCGGCGCACTCAATCTGTCGACATTCTGCACTCAAAGATGTCGAGAACACCGTTACACTGCACGAGGCGAGGCAGCGCGCCACGGCACCTACACGATGGACGCTGGCCGACCACGACGGCGGTCCACCTCATAGGTTCGTTGCTGCACCATCGGACTCACACGGCATCACTTCTCGGTTGGGTTTAGGCTCGCCGCGCCACAGCGGCGAGCATGTTCGCCGGAGGAGGAAGCGATGAACCTGTCTCAGGTGAACCTCTTTGTGGAGGACTTCCCGTCGATGCTTCGGTTCTATCGGGATGCCCTGGGCTTTCATGCGAAAAACATTGATCCGGGTCCTCCGTCAATCCCGATGGTGAACTGGGTCTCTCTGCGGACCGGCGATGTGAGTGTCGAGCTCTTCGACGCGACGACCTTCTGGGATACGAGTCTTCTGCGTCGTGCGAACCGAGATGCCGTCCAGTTGTGTTTTATTGTCGACAGTGTGCAAAGGGAATGTGTGAGGCTCAGCGATGCCGGTGTGGAATGCGGTCCCATTGTCAGCGAGGACTGGGGTGAGTACTCGTCGTTTCGCGATCCAGAGGGCAACTGGCTCCAGATCTTTGAAGTACGGGACCGGACGAATGAGCGTCTGCCTGGCTGAAGGGCCCTGTCGCAGCGAACCGACCGCCAGCATGCTTGCGGCGTTGATACACAATCGTCAAGAGGATCATTTCGGGCGCGCCGAGGCGCCGGCCGACTGCCGGGCGTGCGTTGATGGTGGATCCGGGAAGTGGCCGAACCGAAGAGCCGGTATCAGGGTGTGAGCTGGTCGCGCTGGCCATAGGAGTGGAGACGGTGCGCGTTAGCCTGTGGAAGCCCGAGGGCTTCCCTCATAAGCACCCGGGTGGGGGAGTTTCGAGAGACACCCTCGCCAGGATGTTCTCAAAACTTAGGGCTTACTCGTTTCAAAACGGAACATCTGGCGGTCCCTGGGACCGAGACTTGGCGACTTCGCCACACAAGATCTGTGGATCGAGGCCGTCGCGGGCGGCCAGCTACCCCTGGCAGCGCGCCCCGCGCGGTTGCGGGCGCGACGAATCCGGCCTCGAGGGCCGGATGAGGCGACGGTTTGGGGTGAGCTAGCCGGGCGGCCCGGTTGCTCGAGGGAGCACGCTCATCGAGAGTTCGCCGATGAGTTCTTGCCACGTCCCGCGCCGGATCT
>DATGKD010000044.1:0-13148 GCA_035294855.1 Acidimicrobiales bacterium | reverse complement strand
GCCGCCGGCGGCGATCTTCACCTACTCGAACGTCACCCCGCAGGGAACCGCCGTCACCGGAGTCCACATCCCGTTCGCGCCGACCAACGACGTGCACTGGGCGTGGGACGCGCCGAGTGGACGCTGGTTGCTTTCGTGGGGGTCCAGTCCTGCCATGGTGGCGAACGGGGGCCAGGTCGCCGCGACGAACATCGTGATCCAGACGGTCCACGTCACCTACGGACCGTGGCTCGAGAACGACGTGGGTGGGCTCGAGGTCCAGTCGCAGATGGTCGGCAGCGGCCCCGTGACGGTCCTCCGCAACGGGATCGCTGTGGCGGGAACATGGCAGCGGGCTTCGATCACCAGTCCCACGAACCTCGTTTCAGCCGCGGGTACACCCATCGCACTGGCACCCGGTCCGACGTGGGTGGAGATCGTCCCCTCCACGGTCGCCGTGACCACCACGGCGCCGCCGGTGGCCGCCTCGGCCACGCCCACCCACTGATCGAGCCCCCTCGGGGAGCCGGCGAGTTCACGCGCTCCGGTACGTTGGCCCGCGTGCCCACCGGTGTGGCGGCAGCCGGCGACGACGATTGATCCGCCCGCAAGGTTCTTCGACATGGCCGGCACCTTCGCCCAAGACGTCGTCGTGGAGCCGCTCGGTGATGGTCGGTACCGCGCCGAACTCGACCACGGCTGGGACCTCGTGCCGCTGCCTCAGGGCGGCATCATCGTCTCGTTCGCGCTGCGCGCCGCGCAGCACGCGTTGGACGATCGGTCACAGGAGTTGCGCGCGTGCACCGCGGTGTTCGCCGGCCAGGTCTCAGCGGGCGACTTGGCGATCGACGTCTCTTTCCTGCGGCGGGGCCGCTCTGCGACCCAGGTCACCGCGACCGTGCGCAACGAGGGTTCGACCTCGGGCACCACGCTGCTGGCGGTGTTCGGCTCCAAGCGCAGGGGCCCGTCCTTCGTCGACGTGATGCCTCCGCAGGTCCCGCCACCCGGGCAATGTCCGTCGTACCGGGACCCGCCACCTCCGGGCATCGAGCCGTACGAACAGCGTCCCTTCTGGACGCGAGTCGAAGGGCGCGCCGCGCTCGGTCACCCACCTTGGGAAGAGCACGAACCCACATCCTCGGATGTCGCCACGTGGTTGCGGTTCGACGATCCGCCGTTGCTCGCCGACGGCTCCCTGGATCCCCTCGGTGTCCTGACGCTCGCTGACCGCATGCCCGGCTCGGTGGGCGAGCGACTCGGTCATCGGGGAGAACCGTGGTTCGCCCCCAGCGCGGATCTGACCGTCCACTTCTTCGAACCGGCGCGCACGACGTGGCTGCTGGCGCACGACCGGGCGCGCTGGGCGGACGACGGCTGGGCGTCGGCCGAGACGACGCTGTGGGACGAAACCAGGACGCTCGTGGCCTACGCCACGCAGATGATGATCTTCACCTACCTGGAAGGCTGAGTGCGCGTCAGTCCAGGGTGATGGGGGCGTCGTCGTCCTTGCCCGCTCCGACGGTGGTCCCAGCGGGGAGCACGGTGCCGACGAGCTCCGAGCGGATGCGCTCGTTGATCTCGATCATCAGCTCGGGCGTCTCCGCCAGGAACTGCTTGGCGTTCTCGCGCCCTTGGCCCAACTGTTCACCTTCGTAGGTGAACCACGCCCCGGACTTCTTGATGAGTCCCATCTCCACGCCGACGTCGAGCAGCGATCCCTCGCGGCTGATCCCCTTGCCGAACATGATGTCGAACTCTGCGGTTTTGAAAGGACTCGCTATCTTGTTCTTGACGACCTTGACGCGCGTTCTGCTGCCAATGACATCGGCGCCATCCTTGATCTGCTCGATGCGGCGAATGTCGAGCCGGACCGACGAGTAGAACTTGAGCGCGCGCCCCCCGGGCGTGGTCTCCGGGGAGCCGAACATGACGCCGATCTTCTCGCGCAGCTGGTTGATGAAGACGGCGATGGTGGACGACTTCGACAGTGTGCCCGTGAGCTTGCGCAGCGCCTGGGACATGAGGCGGGCCTGGAGGCCGACGTGGGTGTCACCCATCTCGCCCTCGATCTCCGCCCGCGGTGTGAGCGCCGCCACGGAGTCGATGACGATGATGTCGAGGGCGCCGGACCGGATCAGCATGTCGGCGATCTCGAGCGCCTGCTCCCCCGTGTCGGGCTGCGAGATGAGCAGGTCGTCGACGTTCACGCCAATGGCCCCCGCGTACACCGGGTCCATGGCGTGCTCGGCGTCGATGTACGCGCAGATGCCGCCGTTGCGCTGCGCTTCGGCCACCACGTGCATGGCGAGCGTCGATTTCCCCGACGACTCGGGCCCGTAGATCTCCACGATGCGCCCACGCGGCAAGCCGCCGATGCCGAGCGCCATGTCGAGCGACATGGCACCAGTGGAGATCGCCTCGATCCCCATGTTGACGGTCTCCCCCATCCGCATGACCGAGCCTTTGCCGAACTGCTTTTCGATCTGGCTGAGAGCCATGTCGAGCGCCTTGTCGCGTTCCATTTGTTTCGCTGCCTCTCTTCGCTTTGACGGGTACGTCGCTCTGACCGGGCCGAAGCTACGGACAGGGTGTGACAGCCACCGGAACTGACACCATTGTAATTTACGAACACACGTTCGATGGTGGATAGAGGGGCACCACCGCCTGGGTCTCGTACCTCGCCCCGCCCGGACCGAGCCGGGACGACATCAGCTCGAACCCGTCCACCGGCCACCTCGCCTCGACGACGCCCCCGGCCAGCGACCGGTCACCGCGGCCCCGGCCTCGCACCCGGGCCAGGGTCACGTGGCCCACGAACGGCACACCCGGGGGCTCGCCCCAGTCGCTCGTGGCATCGGCCACCGCCCGGGCGAGCGGATCGAGCCCGCTCACGGGAACCTGCAGGATCCGACGTCCTTCGAACCAGGCGATCGCCGGTCCGAGCACCGCCTCCAACGTCACAAATCCTTGGGCCCGCAACACATCGGGAACGCCCGCCAGAGAGTCCGCGACGGCGTGTGGGTCTTCGACGGACCCGAGGAACCGGAGTGTGAGGTGCCATTGGGCCCTCGTCGTCCAGCGCAGGGCCGGGTCTTTGGGTCGGGCGATGCGATCGAGCGCGTCGAGCACGTCCTCCGGCAGACGCACCGCCACGAACAGGCGCACGCCCCCAGTGTCCCCGATGGGCGAACATGAGCGGGTGGGCACCCCGCGAGTCGAGGCGGTCCACGGTGACCTCACCGCCCAGGACACCCACGCCGTCGTCAACGCTGCCAACCGCCAGTTGAAAGGTGGCGGAGGAGTGGACGGCGCCATCCATCGCGCCGCGGGAGCATCACAACTCCATGCGGCGTGCGCCGAGCTCGGTGGGTGCGACCCCGGTGACGCCAAGGCCACCGAGGGCTTCGGCCTGGCCGCCCGCTGGATCATCCACACGGTCGGGCCTGTGTGGAGTGGAGGCCACCGCGGTGAGCCCGACGTCCTGGCGTCGTGCTACCGGCGCTCGCTCGAGGTCGCCGACGAGCTCGGCGCCCGCTCCGTGGCGTTCCCCGCCATTTCGACGGGCATCTACGGGTACCCCGCCGAGCTCGCCGCCCGGGTGGCGGTCGAGACCGTCCGAAGCTGCCGCACCGAGGTCGAGCTCGTGCGGCTCGTGGCCTTCGACCGGCCCACGTACGAGCTGTACCAGGAGCTCCTCGAAGCCTGACCGGGAGCCCGTTCGCCGGCCTCGTCGGGGAGTGAGCCTGGGGGCCCCTTGCCACCGCCACGGGTCGGGCACAAGCGCAGGACCCTGCCGCCGTTCCCGATCCGTGGCGGACGTGACCGGGGCCGAGGGTCCCCGGACCCCTGACGGGCAGGCGCCCGGCTTCTTGCGATCGCGCCAGCTGCTCACCGCTGAGCACTGGCGGATCCTCGTCCTGCTGGGCGCGGCCACGTTCTTCGAGGGCTACGACTTCAACATCATCACCGTGGCGCTCAAGCCGCTGCGCCACACCTTCGGGATCAGCCAGGCCACGGCGTCGGTGTGGATCGCCGTCGTCTATCTGGGCGCCATCCCGGCCGTCTTCGCGGCGCGGCGCGCCGATGTCCGAGGACGGCGTCGGATCCTGTTGCCGACCATCGTCGCCTACACCGTCATGACGGGGGCGACTGCGCTGGCGCCCAGCCTGCCGGCGTTCGTGACGTTCCAATTCTTGGCGCGCTTCTTCCTCGTACTCCAGGCGACGCTCGTGTGGACCATCGTCGCCGAGGAGATGCCCGCGGGGGCGCGCGGCTTCGCGTTCGGGTGGCTGGCCATGTTGTCCGCCCTCGGCACGGGATGGTGCGCCATCCTCAACGGCACCGTCGTGAGCCCGCTGCACCTGTCATGGCGCTGGCTGTACGTCGCCGCCATTCCCGTGCTCCTCGTCGTGACGAGCCTCCGCCGCACGCTCGGAGAGACGGGTCGCTACCAGGCGGTGGTGGCCGGCGGGGCGGTGGCCGGGCGGTGGACCGCGATCTTGCAGTCCCCCTACCGCAGCCGGCTCGTGTTGCTGTGCGGCACCGCGGTGCTCGCCAACCTCACCGCCCAGGCGACGGTGTACGTGGTCGATTTCATGGAGTCGCAGCGCCACCTGTCGGCGTCGGCGGCCAGCTTGACGCTCGTGGCGTCGGGGGCCCTCGCCATACCGGTTCTCCTCCTCGCCGGGTCCATCAGCGACCGGTTCGGTCGGAAGCCGATTCTGTGCTCGTTCTGCGTCGTCGCCGTGTTCGGGTTCTTCTGCTTCTTCTATCTCGCTCACGGTGAGGTGGCGTTGTTCGCGTCGCTCGCCCTCATCTACGTCGGAGTGTTCGGCACGTGGCCGACCGGAACGGGCTTCGGAGCCGAGCTGTTCCCCACCGAGCTGCGCGCGTTCGGCAACTCCTTTGCCACCGGCGCCCGCTACGTGGGCCAGTCGACGAGCTTCCTGGTGGCGGGAGCGCTCATCGGCGGCGCCGGCAGCCTTCCCCGCGCGGTGCTCATCCTGTCGGTCGGACCGCTCGCCGCCGCGGGGCTCGTGCTCGCGTTCTTCCCCGAGACAGGCGGCCGCGAGCTCGAGGAGATCAACGTCGCTCCGGGCTTCGCTCCCGGCACCGGACAGGTCGTGGACTCCGGGCACGTCGTGGACCCCGGGCACGTCGTGGCCCCGCTGGCGACCGGAGCGGCAGCGACGACTCCGGCCTCAGCTGCTCACGATTAACGACGCCGCGCTCGCCAGGCGTCCGAGCGGAACCCGACGTCGATCGTGGCGTCACCGTGCAGGCCGACCACGTCGCGCAGGGCTCGGCGCGCGACTTCGAGCACCTGCGCCCGCCGGTCGGCCGGCATGACGATGATCCAGCTCATCGTGCCGAGGAACCCGATCAGTTCCTCGGTGTTGAGCGCCACGTCCCAGGTGTGCACCTCATGTTCCGGAGGTTCATAGGGAAGGCCCGGCGGGATGTCCAGGCTGAACGGGGGGCGCTGGCCGTCGCCCATCACCGCACCGGCGAGCTCGTCGCCTCCTGCGGAACGGCCTCGGTTGGCGTCGCGCGACGCCTCGTCGGCGTGGTCCTCGTCGAGCACCCCGGACGCCAGAATGGCGCGCGCCTGGGCCGCGAACTCGCTGTGGGGGTCGGGCCCCGACCACAGCGCGCCGAGCACTCCTCCCGGCACGAGGACCCGCGCCACTTCCTCGAGCGTGGGGACGGGGTCCATCCAGTGCCACGACGACGAAGCCACCACGGCGTCGATCGAGCCGTCGGGTAACGGGATGGCCTCGCCGCGGCCGTCGACGGCGCGCACCTGCGGCAGCCCCGCCGCGAGCACCGAGCACATCCGCTCGTCCGGCTCGACGGCGATGACTTCGTCGACCCGTTCGAGCAGGACCCTGCTGAGCGCGCCGGTGCCCGCTCCGAGGTCCACCGCGCGCCCGCGACGCCCCCCGAGGATCCAGTCCACCGCGTGGGCTGGCGGCCCCGGTCGGAAACGGTCGTACTCGGCGGCCACACCGCCGAAGCTCCCCGCCCGCTTGGCTCGTTCTTCGGGCGGGAGCGGGAGCTCCCACCCCGGGACGCCGCGACCAATGACCGGCTCGTCGCTCGCCCCCGTGTGCGTCACGGTGGCCGACCGTAGCCGAGCCCACGTCGCGCGCCGACGGCGGCGCGACGCGCCACTGCGACGCGTCGCCGGCGGCGGGCTCATGCTCGATGGTCAGTGAGTCACAACGCGACGAACAACAGGCCCTGCGGTTGCAACGACCCCAACGCGGTCGGCGCGGCGGGATCGACGTCGCCGGTGAAGAGGTTCTCGGTTCCGAGGTAGTTGGCGGGAAACCCGGACGCCGGGCACGTCGTCGGTGCACCGTTGGCGTTGCACGGCGTCACCGCCACGAAGACCGTTCCCTCGTGGAACGGCCCGTCGACGGCCACCACGTTGCCGGCACCCTTCTGCGTGACGAAGAGCGTGCCCTGGGCGTCGGTCACCCAGGCAGAGTCGTTGACCGATTGATCGAGACCGAGGACCGACAGTCCGTGGTCCGGGGAGTCGGCGGACGGGAGGAAGACCTGCTGCTCGTCGCCCTGGCTGTCGAGCTCGAACTGCCCCGCGAAGCGAGGGCTCGACCCGGGGACGACCGCGTTCGAGTCGGGGTCGGTCAACGCGAGCGTCGTCGTCCCGCCCGAACCCGGCGTGTTGGCCATGGTGGCCGTGGACTGGTCGCCGAACACCTCGGTCAGGTGGGCGGTCGTGCCGTCGAGGTCGGCCTCGTACACCGCCGGGCCGTTCGCCACCGAAGGGTTCGACGCGCTGACGAGCAGGTCGCGGCCGAAGAACGACACCGCGTCGGTGCCTCCTCCGTGGGGCAGCGGGTTGGGGTCGAAGGAGTAGTGACGCACCTGCCCCGTGCCCTGGCCGGCGGGGTCGATGGTGTACATGCTCGCGTTGGCGTCTTCGTTCACGGTCACGACCACGACGTGGCGCCAGGGGTCGGCGGCGATGCCGTCACCGTGCCCGGCGAGGTCCCATTGGCCGAGCACCTCGCCGCGCGCCGTGAACTCCACGATCGTGCTGTCGAGATTGCCGGTGGGGCTGGCCGTGCCGTCGGGCCCGACGTCGTTCTGGAAGATCGTGAACAGCGCGTCACCCAGCCGGGCGAGGTCGTCGGGTTGGCTGAGCGTCTCGGTGCCGACACCCGGCACGTGATGATGCAGCGCGGATCCCGTCAGCACGGTGGAGGTGGTCCAGGCGCTCGTGGTGTCGGCGGCAGCTGCGCCCGGCCTCGACACCACGGCCGCCGGCAGGACGATCGAGGAGATCAGGACGGCGACACCCGTCGTCGTGGCCAGGGCGTGGCGGTCGCCACGGGCAACGCGGCGGATGGCGAGGCGAAACGAGTCGAGGGGCACGGCGTCCTCCCGGTGCGGTCGGGGCCAGGGCCGAAGCGGGCATGGCCCGAGGTGGCGGTACGGGTCGCACGCGCGATACCCGGGAGGCGCGCGGGTTAGGTGAACAGCGTTCGACGTCTACGCGACGGTTTGATGAACCTTCTGTTCCCCGGCCCTTGGCGCGACGTCGGTGGTGATCGTGTCGGGGTCGATGCCGAGGCGCGGCAGGCGCCGGTCGAGCGCCGCCGGGAACCACCAGTTCGCCCGGCGGAGGAGGAACATCACCGCCGGGACGATGGCCATGCGGATGAGGACGCAGTCCATGAAGATGCCGGCCGACAGGCCGAGGCCGAATTCCTTGATGACCCGCTCGCCGCCGAACATGAAGGACCCGAACACGAGGATCATGATGAGCGCCGCCGCGGTGATGGTCTTCCCCGTCGCGGCGAGGCCGTTGCGGACCGCCGTGCGGTTGTCGCCCGACTTGAGCCACTCCTCGTGGATCCGGGTGATGAGGAAGACCTCGTAGTCCATCGACAGGCCGAACAGGATGGCGAAGAGCATCACGGGCAGGAACGCCTCGATCGGTCCCGGTCGGTTGACCCCGAGGAGCGACCCCGCGAAGCCGTGTTGGAACACGGCCACGAGCACACCGAATGCGGCGCCGATGGAGAGCAGGTTCATGGCCGCCGCGGTGAGCGGGATCAGCAGGCTCCTGAACACGACCGCCAGCAACACGAACGACAGGCCGACCACGAGGCCGATGAACAGCGGGAGCTTCTGAGACAGCACCCGGGTGAAGTCGGTGAAGATGGCCGTCGTGCCGCCGACGTCGACGGCGAGTCCGGTGCCGTGCACCGCAGCCGGGATCGTCTGCGATCGGAGGTGGTCGATGAGCGTCGTCGTGGCGACGTCCTGCGGCGCTGACACCGGGAAGACGTTCAGGAGGGTGACCGTGGCGCCGTCGCGCGGCGGCAGCGTCACCGCCCGCCCGAGCGACGCCACGTCCGTTTGCCCGGCGATGGCGTCGGACAGCCGGGCGATCGCCGCGGGTTGGGGGCCGGTGTGGCTCAGCACCACCACTTGCAGCGGCCCGTTGTAGCCGGGCCCGAAGCCGGTGGCGAGCATGTCGTAGGCGGTGCGCGTCGTGGTGCCCACGGGATCGTTGCCCTGGTCGGCGGTTCCGAGGCGCATCGAAAAGAACGGCAGCGCCACCACCACGATGACGGCCAGCGCGGCGAGGGCGGACACGATCGGCTGCCTCGACTCGAAATCGGCCCAGCGCGGCCAGAACCCTTTGGTGCCGGTGCCGACGACGCGCGGCCCGCGCTCCGCCAGGGTGCGCTTCTGGGTTCGGCTCAGCACCTTGGGGCCGATGAAGCCGAGCAGCGCGGGAAGAAGCGTCAGGGCGGCCACCATCGTGAACGCCACCCCGATCGCCGCCGACACCGCCAGCCCGTAGAGGAAGGCCACGCCCAGGGCGAACATGCCGAGCAGGGCGATGCACACGATGATGCCGGCGAACAGCACCGCGCGGCCCGAGGTGTTGACGGCGTTCACGACCGACTTCTCAGTGTCCCAGCCCGCGATCAGGCCCTGGCGATGGCGGGTCACGATGAACAGCGCGTAGTCGATGCCCACGCCGAGGCCGATGAGCAGGACCAACTGCGACGAGAACTGGGGCATCTTGAGGACGTTGCTCAACACTCCGATGAGGCCGATCGCCGTGCCGAGCGAGGCGAGCGCGGAGACGATGGGCAGTGCCATGGCGTAGGCCGAACCGAACACCAGGAGCAGGACGACGCCGGCGAGGATGATCCCGGGCCCGGTGCCGCCGATCGAGCGCGGGTTGGCGTTCTCGGCCAGCTGGCCCGACACCGCCACCCGCACGGCACCCGAGTCCGCCGCGCGAGCCGTGTCCACCAGCTTCCTCGCGGCCGAGTCGGAGATGTTCTGCGCCTGCTTGTCGTAGACGACCGTGACGAAGGCGATGTCACCGCGCCTGGAGATCTGCGCGCTGCCGAACGGGCTGTAGGGCGAGATGACCGAGCTCACGTCGGGCAGGGCGGCCACCTTGGCCAGCATGGCGGTCACATCCGCGCGCACGCCGGGGTCGTTCACCGTCATGCCTGAGGAGCTCTGGAACACGATGCGTTCGTTGTCCCCCGCGTCCTTGGGCGACACGCTCTTCAGGAGGTTGAGGGCACGCGTCGATTCGGTGTCGGGAAGCGAGAACGTGTTCGTGTAATTGGTGCCGATGGCGCGTGACGCGAACGTCATCCCGACGAGCGCCAGTGCCCAGAACAGGAGCACAAGGCGGCGATGGCGGAAACACCATGTGGCTAGGGCGCGCATGTGGTTCGGTCTCTCGCGTCGGGTGGTCTTGATCTCGGATCGGGCCCGCAGCGGAGGCCCCCCGGCCGGTGACGACCCTAGACGACCGGCGCGTCGGAACGTGCTCGCCGAGGACCGGGCCCGTGACGGCGACCCACCGACAGGCCATGATGGCGGCTTCGCCACTGGGGACCAGGTGGGCGTCGATGAACGGAGGGGCCATGCCCGGCTTTGTGCAGATCATGGAGGTCGACACGTCGCGGATCGAGGAGGTGGAGGCGCTCGCCGAGAAGATGGAGAAAGAGCGTGGTGACGACTTGCTCGCGCGCCGGGCGACCGTCACCGCGGACCGTGACCACGCCGGTCACTACTTCATCATCGTCGAGTTCGACTCGTACGAAGAAGCCATGAAGAATTCGAACGACCCCGTCACGACCAAGTACGCCGAGGAGATGGCCGCGCTGCTCGACGGTCCGCCCACCTTCCACAACCTGGACGTGCACCGCGTGATGCTGAGCTGACGAGGCACCTCACGCGCCGGGTGACGCCCGGCGCGTGAGCGTCAGCCCATGTTCAGCAGGCCGAACGCGGCGCCCTGGGGGTCGACGACGACCGCGAAGCGGCCGCCGGGGTAGTCCATGGGACCGGCGACGACCTGACCTCCCGACTCGCCGGCACGGGCTGCGGACTTGTCGACGTCGTCGACGCCGAAGTAGGCGAGCCAGTGCGGGGGGACCTCGGCGGGCATCTGCGGGCCCATCTCCATCATCCCGCCGATCGAATCCGAGCCCATCTGGAACTCGTTGTAGGTCATCGGGCCTTCGTGGGAGAGCACGGTCCAGCCGAACACGGCCGGGTAGAACCGCTTGGCGGCCTCGACGTCACGCGTCTGGAGCTCGACCCACGACAACGCACCGCTTTCCCCCACCACCTGCGCGCCCTTGTGGTCACCGGGTTGCCACACCGAGAAGAACGCGCCGCCCGGGTCCTGGTACACCGCCATCCGCCCGGCGGTCATGACGTCCATGGGCGCCACGACGACGGTGCCGCCCGCGCCCTCGACCTTCTTCGTCGTGGCATCGGCGTCGGTGACCGCGAAGTAGACCGCCCACGCGGGAGGACCGGGATTCTGTTGCGGCCCGTAACCGGCCACCATGGCGCCGGCTTTGGTGAAGAACCCGTAGCCGCCGGTCTCCTCGGGCGGTCCCGCTTCCATCTCCTGCCACGAGAAGAGCGAACCGTAGAACCGTTTCGCCGCGTCGACGTCGGTGCCGATGTCCACCCACGATGCCGTCCCGGGCGGGTGCTGTTCCTTGGCGGGCATGACCGTCTCCTCTCCCTGGGCAGCTTCGACGGACAGTGTGTCGCGCGGGACCATACCCGCCTCGTCAGGCGCCGGCGACCGCCTTGCGCACCTGCTCGACGGGGACCTCGGCAGCCAGGCGGCGGCGCAGCAGGTCGAGCGCGGAGATGGCCGAGTACTGGCGGACGCGCTCCCGGTCCCCGGGGAGATGGGCCTCGACGGCCTCGGCACCGCGCCCCGGCAGGGCCAGGCCGACGAACAGCGTCCCGGCGCGCTTGCCCTCCTGCTCCTCGGGACCGGCCACGCCAGTGAGCGCGAGGCCCACGTCCGCGCCGAGCACCCGCCGAGCGCCCTCGGCCATGGCACGCGCCGCGGACTCCGAGACCACGGGGCCCTCGGGCACGCCCAGCACCTCGTACTTGACCTCCGACGCGTACGCCACGATGCAACCCCGGAACCACGCGCTCGACCCCGGCACGTTCACGAGGCGGCTCGCCACCAGCCCCCCCGTGAGCGACTCCGCCAGGCCGATCGAGAGCCCGCGCAATTCCAATTGCGCGCCGACCGCGGACTCCATGGTGTCGGCGTCCACGCCGAACACCACCTCGCCCACCAGTCGACGGACGAGCGCCTCCTCGGCGTCAAGGGCGGCGAGGGCGGCGGCTTCGTCGGGCGCCTTGGCGGTGATGCGGACCTTGATGCCCTCGATGCCGCTCGCCAGCAGGGCGATGGTGGGGACGACCTCGGTACCTCCGGGAGAGCTCGCGGCCGCCGCGGCATCGAGCGCCTCGATGCGGGGCGCCAACACCTCCCCGAGACCGGACTCGCTCATCCCCCAGGTCCGGACCACGCGGCTCATGATCACGCCGGTGGCCCCCGATTCCGCCGACCGGCGCCGCAAGTCCGGCAGCACGGCGCGCTCGAACATCTCGAAGAGCTCGTAGGGCACGCCCGGAAGCGCGTACACCACCTTGCCGCCCACCGGACAGATGAGGCCCGGGGCGGTACCGATGCGCTGCTCGATGGGCGCCGCGCCGCGCGGCACGTCGGCCTGGCGGGCGTTGCTGTCGGGCATGGCGCGCCCCCGGGAGGAGAACAGCCCGGCGATCCTGGCGACGATCGCCGGGTCACGCTCGAGCGGGACGTTCATGACCTCGGCAATGGCGTCGCGGGTGAGGTCGTCGTGGGTCGGCCCCAGCCCACCGCACACGATCACCCCGTCGCTCCGGGCGAGCGCCGTGCGGAGCGCGAGGACCACCCTGGACGTGTTGTCCCCCACCGCCTGGTGGAAGTGCGAGTCGACACCGGCGAGCGCCAGCTGTTCCCCCAGCCATGCGGAGTTCGTGTCGGCGATCTGGCCCAGGAGCAACTCGGTGCCGACGGCGACGACCTCGACTCTCATGCGTCGGCTCCCCCGACGGTCGTCATACGACTCTCGCCGCGCGCCGTCCGTCCGCCACGTACTGGGCGCCGGTCACCACCGTGAACGCCGCCGCCACCCAGAGCCCCACCTCCAAGACGCGCGTGTGCGGCGCCACCGACGGCGCCAGACACAGGAGCACGGCCACGCCCTGCACGAGGGTCTTCACCTTGGCCGAGGGACGCGCCGGGATCGACACGCCGCGCCGGCCCACGACGACCCGGTACAGGCTCATGCCGACCTCACGGGCGGCGATGATCGCGACCGGCAACCACGAAATCTCGCCCCGGCCGGCCAGGGCGAACAGCGCGCCGACGACGGCGGCCTTGTCGGCGAGCGGGTCGAGGAACGCTCCCGAGCGCGTCGCGCCCTGCCGCCGCGCGATCCACCCGTCGACGCCGTCGGTGAGACCGATGGCGACGGCCACCCCGAACGGCGCCCACCCCGGCCCGCTCACGGCGATCATGGCCACGAGGACCGGGGTGGCCAGAAGCCGGGCGATGGTGATGCCGTTCGCCGGGGTGATGAGCGCGGACGGCCCGAAGGTGGACGGCCGGGGGCGCCCACCGCCCCGGGTGCCGGCGGTGTCCGAACTGTGGGTGGTGCCGGGGGGGCCGGCGGTTTCGGCGGTCACGTGTCGGCCCACAGGTCGGGGCCCGCCGCGCCCGTCACCACGACATCGCACAGCGCCCCGACCGGAATCGAACGGTCGACGTGCACGACCCCGTC
>DATGKD010000043.1:0-15403 GCA_035294855.1 Acidimicrobiales bacterium | reverse complement strand
GTGCCCTCCGCCTCGATCATGGCCAGCGATCGCTCGAGCTGTTCGCCGCAGTCGCAGCGCAGGGAGCCGAAGGTGTCCCCCGTCATGCACGCCGAGTGGACTCGCACGAGCACGTCCTGCTTGCCCACCACATCGCCTTTGACCATGGCGACATGCTGCGCGCCATCGACCCGGCTGCGGTACCCGGCGATGGAGAACGAGCCGTGCTTCGTGGGAAGTGAGGTGTCCACGACCCGGTCGACCAGGCTTTCGTGCGTGCGCCGGTACGCGATGAGGTCGGCGACCGTGATCATCTTCAGCCCGTGGCGCGCGCAGTACCTCACGAGGTCAGGGACGCGGGCCATCGTCCCGTCGTCGTTCATCACCTCGCAGATCACGCCGGCCGGGATGAGGCCGGCGAGCCGGGCGAGGTCCACGGCGGCCTCGGTCTGGCCGGCGCGCTCGAGGACGCCGCCGCTCTTGGCCTTCAACGGGAACACGTGACCGGGTTGCACGAGGTCCCCCGGGCGCGCCGTGGGGTCGACGGCGACCTGGATGGTGTGGGCGCGATCCGCCGCCGAGATGCCGGTCGTCACACCCTGGCGCGCCTCCACCGACACGGTGAACGCCGTCTCGAACCGCGACTCGTTCCGAGCGGCCATGAGGGGCAGGCCGAGCTCGTCGCAGCGCTCCGGGGTCATGGCCAGGCAGATGAGGCCCCTGCCCTCGCGGGCCATGAAGTTGACGGCGTCGGGGGTGGCGAACTGGGCAGCCATCGTCAGGTCGCCCTCGTTCTCCCGGCCCTCGTCGTCGCACACGACGACCATGCGGCCCTGACGGATCTCGTCGAGGGCCTCCTCGATCGAGACGAACGGCGTCGCTTCGCTCATCGGCGCACCACCTCCGGCCCGGGGCCAGTCGGTTTCTAGAACAGATTCTAGAACCTGTTCTAGAATCTGTCCAGTGCCCCGGGCGCCCCGGCGATGGAAAGGGCGTCAGGCCAGCTTGCCGGCGATGCCCCCGGCGCCTCTCAGGACCGTGCCGTCCGCGCCTTCGGCGGCGTGGCGGGCGGTCGGACGGGCCAGGGCCTCCGCCACCATGCCGTCGAGGAGCTCGATGAACGGCAGCGCCGGGTCCACCCACAGGTGGCGGCCGAGCGATCCGGGGATGGTGTTGACCTCGTTGACGAAGAGCTGGTCCCCGTCGGAGAGGAAGTCGATGCGCGCCACGCCGCGCACGTCGACCAGTCCCACCAGCTCGAGCGCGGCCACGCGCAGCGCCTCCGCCACTTCGGCGGTCATGGCGGCCGGGAGTTCTCGCGGCGCGCTCGCCATGCCCTCCCTGCCGACGTACTTGTCGGAATAGCCGAGGATCTCGCCCGACCCGATGGTCCGCAACGGGCGCTCCACCGCGGAGAGCTCGGCCTCCGGCCAGGCGCGCACGGCCACGTTCAAGTCGTACAGGTCCGGGCGGTAAGGCTCGAGCACGGCGCCGGCCGCGAGGTGCACGTTGGCCGAGAGCCGGGCGACGGCGGTCTGGAGGTCCTTCACTACCTCGACGCCGATGGACGACCCGCCGAAACGCGGCTTGACGACGTAGGGGCCACCGAACGCCACCTCGGTCGTGGTGCGCCGCAGCAGGACCCGGGGGAGCGCGGGGAGCCCCGCCGCCTCGACGACACCGGCGAAGGCCACCTTGTCCATGCCGAGGGCGGCCGACGCCGCGCTCGGGCCGGTGTAGGCGATCCCCGCGAGGTCGAGCGCTCCCTGGAGCGTGCCGTCCTCGCCGGGCACGCCATGGCAGCCGTTCACCACCACGTCGACCGCGACCGGGCGGCCGCGTCCCATCCGCCCCGTGGTGACGAACCCGCGCTCGTCCCCTCCGACCACGAGCCGCACGGGCTCCGCGCCGCGCGGCACGCCGTCGACGAAATCGGCAGGCTCGAGCGTCGGTCCGACGCGGAACCAGTCGCCGGTCTTCGTCCAGTAGATGCCGACGACGTCGCGGCCCGCGGCGGCGAGCGCGTGGGACGCCTGGAGGCCCGTCAGGATGCTGACGTCGTGCTCCGGCGACGGTGCGCCGAAGACGACGGCGAGCTTCGCCGCGCTGGCATTCATCGAATGGATCTCCCGGAGGGTCCGCCACGGGGCGGGACGGTCGAGCGGCGGCTAAGGGTAGTGGTCGGGCAGGTCGTTCTCGTACAGCACGGCGTCACCGGCACCGAGGTGGTCACGCACCCACGCCGTGGCTTGCTCGCGCGTGCGGACCGAGATCACCTCGGGTCGCCGGACCGCACCGTTCGGGCTCGCATCCGTCGCGGTGTTCGGCCCTGAGCTCGAACCGGCGTTCGGAGCGGCTTCGCCCGCGTCCCGGACACCCTGCACGAGCGCGCGGCGATTCGTCTGCCCCACGATCACGACGTGCGAGGCGACCGACGCCGCGTCACGGGCGAAGCGGGCGTTCTCGGCGGCTTGCAGCCGGCCGAGCTCGACCATCCCCGGCGTGACGACCACCCGCCGCCCGGCCGGGTCCCCGAGCCGGGCCAGCGCCTCGAGCGCGACACGCGACCCGGCCGGGTTCGAGTTGTACGTGTCGTCGAGCACCGCGCAGCCGCTCGGGGCGGTCGACGCCTCGAGACGATGGGGGGCGCCGGGCAGCGTGGGCAACCGCCGGGCGATGTCCTCGGGTGCGACCCCGAGCTCGAGCGCGACGGCGACCGCCACCGCCAGGTTCTGGGCACGGGCGTCCACCGCCACGTGCGAGGTGAGCATCGCGCCGTGCGCCAGCACGGTGAGGCCGTCGTCGCCGGCGAGCACGCACACGTCCGCCGCCCGGTCGCGTGCCGACACTCTCCACACGCGCGTGCCACGGGCGGCGTGGACGTCGGCCAGCGACGCGAGGCGCGCGTCGTCGGTGACGAGCACGGCGACCGGCGAGCCCTCCAAGATCTCTGCCTTCGCCTCGAGGATGCGGTCCTCGCTGCCGAAGCGCTCGAGGTGCACGGGCCCCACCGCGGTGATCGCGGCGATGTCGGGCCGGATCCACGAGGTCATCTCGGCGATCTCGCCGCGCCCGTACGTGCCCATCTCCGCCACGAACACCTGCGTCGCGTCCGCCAGATGCTCGTTCACGGCGCGTGCCAGGCCCGCCCGGTTGTTGAAGCTGGCTGGACTGGCCACCACCGACCGGGTCCCGCGCACCAGATGGGCGACGTACCCCTTGGTCGACGTCTTGCCGTACGACCCGGTGATCGCCACGACAGCGGGGCCCACGCGCCGCAAGCGGGCCGCCGCCCTCGCCACATGCGCCCGAGCCAGGCGCCGTTCGAGTGGCGCGGTCACGGCACCGGCGAGGTCGACCAATGCGGGCACCCCCAGCGCCGCAGCCGCCGCGACGACCGGTCCCACACCGGTCAGGACCCCACCGATCACGGCGCCTCCTTCGATTGCAGCCCAGATCGCGGCGAGCGTGCGCAGACGGCGCGTCCAGGCGAGCGCCGCTGTGCGCCCCTTCGGCGACAGGCCGAGCGGCCCGAGCGCGACGAGGGCCGCCGTGGCGAATGCCGTCGCCGGCCAGCGCCATGCCAGCACCAGGCCGGCCAGCGCGATCACCAGGCCCGCGGCATTGAGTGCCGATCCTGCCCACCAGCGCAGCGCGAAGCGTGAGGCGGCGTCCACGACGTAGTGCTCGCGCTGCGCCACGCGCAGCCAGCGCAGTCCACCGAGCGCCGTGGCCACCGCGCACGCCGCCAGCACCCCGGCTCGCACCGCATGGTCCGACGTTGCGTCCGACGTTGCCGAGCTCACCGCCCACGTCACCGCCGACGTCACGGGCACCATCATTGGGGACGTCATGGCGACTGACGCGCCAGCGCGCGGTCGACCGCAGCGCGCAGCGCGTGCGGTGCCGTGACCGGGACGAGATGTCCCGCCCCCTCGCACACGGTCACCACCGCGTCCGGCACCTGGTCTTCGATGGCGCGTGCGACCTCGAGCGGCGCCTCGCGATCGTCGTCCCCCCAGACCAGTTCGACCGGACACCGCACGGCGGTGAGCACCTCGTCGTAGCGCTCGTTGACGATCCGCACGAGAACCTCTCGCATCGTTCCCGTCGCCGCCCGGTAATCCTCCGACCCGTGGCGTTGCCGGGCGCGCTCGAGGCGCGCCTCGGACACGACCCCGGCACGCCGCAGCGCCCGCACGAGCCGGAACGCGGCCCTCGATCGCCGCGGCTTGCCCGGGCGCGCCGCGAGGGGGGCGCCCGTCAGCACCAACGCGCCCACGGCGTCAGGGCGCCGGGCCGCGAGTTGGACGGCGATCCGTCCGCCCAGGGAGTGACCCACCACGACCAGGCGGCGCCCCGGCGCCTCCGCCTCGAGCACCTGCTCCAGCGCCGCCGCGTAGTCCACCGAGCCCCACGCCGTCCGGGGCGCCGGCGTGGCGCCGAACCCGGGGAGGTCCGGTGCGAGCACGGCGAGCGCCCCGCCAGGGGACCGGGGTCCCACCGACGCCACGAAGTCCGCGTGCGTCCGCCGCCAACCATGGAGCACGAGGACCTGCGGCGGGCCGTCACCCCAGGTCTCGCCGAACATCGCCCCTTCTGCGAGCGACCGCAACATCGGCGGACGAGGCTACCGGCGGGCCTCGCGGTGCCCGCCGATCCCCTGGTACCGGCCCCTGTCGCCGCGCCCCATCGAATGGCCCTCTCAGGGCGCAGGCCATCCCCCGGCGCGCCACACCCCACCGCTACCGTCCCCGCGGTGAGCACCGTCCTCGCGGGCCTCACCCCCGAACAGCGTCACGCCGTCCTCGCCGACGACGAGGTCCTGTGCGTGCTCGCGGGCCCGGGCTCGGGGAAGACCATGGTGCTCGCCCGGCGCGTCGCCCGCCGGGTGCTCGACGGGTCGATGACCGGTGAGCGCACCGCCGTGGTGACCTTCACGCGCAAGGCGGCGTCCGAGCTCCGGCACCGCCTGATGGCGCTCGACGTGCCCGGCCCGGTGTGGGCCGGGACGTTCCACGGCGCGGCGCTCGCGCATCTGCGGCGGCACTGGGCCGAAAGGGGGGCGAGCCCGTGGGGCGTGCTCGACGACCCCCGGCGCGTGCTGCGCCGCGTGGGCGGCGACGCGGTCGCCGACCCCGCCGTGACGGCCGCCCTGGCCGCCGAGATCCACTGGGCGCAGGTCCGCATGGTGGCGCCCGCCGCGTACGAGGCGGCGGCAGGCGCCGCCCGCCGCCGGCCGCCCGGCGAACTGCGTGCCGACCAGGTGGCCGATCTGTACCTGCGCTACCGCGAAGAGAAGGCACGTCGGCGCGTCGTGGACCTCGACGACCTCGTGACGGCGAGCGCCGAGGTGCTCGAGTCGGACCCTGAGGCGCGCGCCCTGCAGCACTGGCGAACCCGCCACGTCTTCGTCGACGAGTTCCAGGACGTGAACCCCGCGCAGTGGCGACTCCTCATGGCGTGGATGGGCGAACGACGCGACCTCTTCGTCGTGGGCGATCCGCATCAGGCCGTCTACTCGTGGAACGGCGCCGACCCGGCGCTCCTCGACCGGCTCCCCGAGCTCATCCCCGACACCGTCGTCGTGCGGCTCGAGGACAACCACCGCTGCACGCCCCAGATCGGGGCCGTGGCCAGGAAGGTGCTGCGTCGTCCCGCGCATCGGGGCCGGGAGCGGCGCCCCGACGGGCCGCCGCCGGTCATGAAGGGCTTCGACGACGACGACGCCGAGGCCGCCGCCGTGGAGCGCTGGCTCCGGCTGGCGCACCGTCCCGGACGGGCATGGTCACAGCTGGCGGTGCTCGCCCGCACGCACGCCCGGCTCGAGCCCATCACCCGCGCGCTCACCCGGGCAGGGATCCCCTGCCGCCACGCCGGCATCCCGGACGGTGCGCCGGGACATCGACCTCGACCCGGCGACGCGGCGGCGTTCCTCGCCGAGCTGCGCCGCATCCGGCGCACCACCCCGTTGCGCACCGCCCTCGCGGAGCTCGTCGTCGTCGAGCCCACGGTCGATCCGGCGCAGCCCGATGCCGATCCCACTCAGGCCGATCGCGACGTGACGTACGGCGATCCGGACGGGCGACAGGCGTTGCAGGACATCGCGCGGCTCGCCGACGAGCATGCCCTCGACGTGCGCGGTGCCACGGTCGGCGACTTCCTGGCTTGGCTCGCCTCGGACGGCGTTGCCGATATCGGCCGCGCCGCCCGCAACGCGGTCACGGTGTCGACGTTCCACCGCGCCAAAGGGCTGCAGTGGCATGCGGTCGCCGTGGTCGGCCTCGAGGACGGACTCGTCCCGATCGCCTACGCCGCGGACGATGCGGCGCGCGCCGAGGAGCGCAGGCTCCTGTACGTCGCGGTCACGCGGGCCGAGGAGGAGCTGTGGTGCTCGTGGGCGCACGAGCGCCGGGTGGGCGAGCGCTCCTGGCGCTGCGAGCCGTCACCGTTCCTGGTGCCGTTGTTGGCGGACGACGGCACGGGGCTCGGCTTGGTCGCCGAGTCGGAGCCCGCGGCAGCTGTTCGCCACATCGCGCGGCTCCGGGCGCAGCTGGTCGGCTCTAGTTCATGACGTCGACGATGACCGGGGCGTGGTCGGAGGGCGCCTTGCCCTTGCGGGCGTTGCGGTCCACGAGCGCATAGGACACCTTGTCGGCGAGCACCTGGCTCAGCATGACGAGGTCGATGCGCATGCCCAGGTGCTTGTGGAAGTTCCCGGCCCGGTAGTCCCACCACGTGAACAGCTTGTCCTCGTCGTACAGAAGCCGGAACGCGTCGACGAGGCCCCACTCCTCGAGCTCGTGCAGCGCGCGGCGTTCGGGCTCGGTCACGTGCGTCGAGCCGTGGCACGCGGCGGGGTCCCACACGTCGCGGTCCTCGGGGGCGACGTTGAAGTCCCCGCACACGGCCACCGGCGCGGCCGGGTCCGTCGTCTGCTCGAGGTGGAGACGCAACTCGCGCAGCCACGCCAGCTTGGCGTCGTAGTGCTCGGTTCCCACGGCGCGTCCGTTGGGTGCGTAGATGCTGTGGAACCGGACCCCGCCACACGTGGCGGCGACGACGCGCGCGCCTTGCTCGTCGGCGCCGTTGGCGAATCCCGCCGTCACGTCTTCGACGCCCACCCGGCTGACAATGGCCACCCCGTTCCAGCGCCCGTCGCCGTGCGACGCCGACTCGTAGCCCAGGGTGGAAAAGGTCATCGCCGGGAACGCCGCGTCGGCCAGCTTGGTCTCCTGCATGCACAGGACGTCGGGGCGCGCGTAGTCGATCCACTCTTCGACGCGCGGCATGCGAGCGATGAGCGAGTTCACGTTCCACGTGGCGATGCGCACGGTGCTCCTCAGGCGTCCACGATGACGAACAGCAATTCCGCCTCGCACGCGAGCTCCCCGTCGACCGTGGCCCGGCCACGACCCGTGCCCGCCCGCGACGACAAGCGCCCCAGGGTCACCTCGAGATCGAGCGTCTCCCCCGGCCCCACCTGCCGCCTGAACCGGGCCCGGTCGATGCCGCCGAACAACGGGAGCCGTCCTTTGAATCGCTCGTCGGCGAGAACGGCGACACCGCCCAACTGCGCCAGGGACTCGACCATCAGCACGCCGGGCAGCGTGGGCCGGCCGGGGAAATGCCCCGCGAAGAACGCCTCCTCGCCGGTGAGGTGCCAGCGGCCCTGCGCCCGCTGTCCGGGCTCGAGCTCGGTGACCTCGTCGACGAGGAGGAACGGGGGGCGATGCGGCAGGACGTCGGCGGGATGCAACACGCCCGCGGAGGTTACCGGGCGGGTTGGGGGCGGCATCGGCTCGACACCACACAGACGCGGTCACCGGTGGCCCGGAGATGGGCGGAACACCGACGGCCCAGACGGATCGTCGGCGGCGGCGCCTCGAGCCGGATGAAGCACGCTCACCGGATCTCGACGAACTGGCGCCGGTGCCCGGACCGCGCCCGCGGGGCGCGGTGCCGGGTGGCGCTAGGCGGCAGAAGGAGGAGTCAGCCTCTGGTCGGCCAGGGGTCGTCGTATTCGGAAGGGGTCCAGCGGGCCTGGGTGTACCGCCACGACTCGCCGTTGCCCATGCGAGGCGCCTCCATGATCAGGACGCCCTTGGCCCCCCCGTGGCGGGGCAAGTGGCGGCTGAGTCGGCCGAGCGTCTGCTTCAGTTGCATCGTGGGTTCCTCGTGATCCACTGTCGAACCCTCCGGAACGGCCACGGCTCGCTCGCCCTGCCCGGCTGGAGGCTCCTCGTCCTTCCGCCCACCGTTGGGCATATCGGCACTACGAGTGGTCAACTTGAGCCGGATCTGCCACTAACGGTGGCGAATGCGGCGGCCTTCGCTGCCTACTTTGCGCCGCTGGGGCGGGCCGGCGCCACGTCCGCAAGGGCCAGCTCCGCTCCGCGCCGAGGTGGGTCCAGGGCCACGACCACGAACCGTCGGCTCTCGCCGCGCTCCACGACCTCACGGGCCCGGCGGGGCGGGGGTGCGCCCAGGCCGGCGAGGGGCACGTAGCACTGCATCCCGTCCACGTTCACCATCGCCCCGTGCGACACGAACGACGACACCTCCCCCTCGACCGTGGAGCCGAGGGGGTGCTCGCTCACGAACGTCAGGAAGGTGAGCGGGTCGTTGACCGCCGCGGGCACCGACGCCTTCGGTCGCCGGGTCCGTCCCTTCGCCGTCGCCGGCTTGGTCACGTCCGCGTCGGGGGTGATCGCCTCGACCATGGCGGCGTCGATCGCGGCCCTCACCGCCTTGGCCGTCTTCCTCGCACCTTTCCCGGCCTTCTTGGCGGCTTTGGCTGTCTTGTCGGCGTCGGCGGTCCTCACCGGCGCGGCCGGCCCCGCCGACTTGGCCGCCTTCTTCGCTTTCGCGGCCCTCGTGCCCGTGGCGGCCTTCTCGGCCGTGGCGGCTTTCTGAGCCTTGTCCGCTTTGCCGTCCGCTTTGCCGTCTGCTTTGCCTGCTTTGCCTGGTTTCGCAGGTTTGGCGGCTTCGGCGGCGGCCGGGCCGCTGGCCTTCCCAGCCTTCGGCGCCCGTGGGGCCTTCGTCGTCCGTGGGGCCTTCGCGGGCTGCCCGGCCTTCGTCGCGGGTTCGCCTTGTGCCGCCTTCACTGCCTTGGCGGATTCCGGGGGCTCGCTCTTGGCCGCTTTCTTCGACTTCGACGATCTGGCCGCCTGGCTGAGCGGACCGCGCACCGGCGAGCGCAGCGTGAAGAACCAGCCCACCCCGGGGACGGGCTTGCCGCCGATCAGACGACCCTCGTCGAACAGCCACGGATGTTCGCCGTGGAATTCCTGGAACGAGTCGTTGGACAGCACCTGCCCGCCCACGCGTTCGGCGATGCGCAACACGAAGGCGTCCCCTCGGCCGATGGCGCCGGCCGGTGGGGTCACGAGCTCCCCGTGAGCGACCGCCTCGTCGAACGCGGCTCGTTCCGAGGGGTCGATCCGCCGGCCGAACGAGGCGTCGACGACGACGATCACCTCGGTGCTCGGGAACTCCGCTTGGAACTGCCGCACCGCGTCGTCGAGCTGGGCGAGGCTCGGGGTGGACCTTCCCTCGGTCGCGATGTTGGAGCCGTCCACGACGACGTAGGAGCGGGCCATGACCGTTCCCAGTCAACCATCCGAGGCTGGACTTGGGTCTGACCCTCCGGGGGCAGCGAGTTTCTGCCGGGCCCGTGGGGTCCGCCCGTAGGATCGGGCTCGTGACCGACGTCGCCATGGAGGTGGCCGAGCTCCTCCAGCAGATGATCCGCAACGGGTGCGTCAACGACGGCACCGAGGCATCGGGGCACGAGCGCCGCAGCGCCGACATCCTGCGCCAAGTCCTCGAGGGCCCGGGGCTCGACCTCGAGGTCCACGAGCCCTCGCCGGGGCGAGCCTCGATCGTGGCCCGTCTGGACGGGCGCCGCGAGGACGCTCCGTCGCTGGTGCTGCTCGGGCACACCGACGTCGTCCCCGCCAACGCCGCCGACTGGCAGCACGACCCGTTCGGGGGCGAGCTGATCGACGGCGAGGTGTGGGGCCGGGGCGCCGTCGACATGCTGAACCTCACGGCCTCGATGGCGGTCGCCGTGCGCCATCTGGCCGACGACGGCTTCCGCCCCGACGGCGACCTCGTCTTCATCGGCGTCGCCGACGAGGAAGCCCTCGGCACCTACGGCGCCGGGTGGCTGACCGAGCACCTAGCCGACGACGTGCGTGCCGACTACCTCGTCACCGAAGCCGGGGGGTTCCCGCTGGCGGGGGCGAACGGCATGCGCCTGCCCGTGCTCACCGGCGAGAAGGGCGTCTTCTGGTGCACGCTCACGGTGCGCGGCACGCCGGGTCACGCCTCGCAACCCCTGCGCACCGACAACGCGCTCGTGAAGGCCGCCGAAGTCGTGCGGAGGCTCGCCGAGCACGAGCCAAAGGCGGACATCCACGAGGCCTGGCGGGGCTTCGTCGAGGGTCTCGGGCTGCCCGAGGAATTGGCGGACCCGTTGCTCGATCCCGACCGGATCAGCGCCTTCTGCGCAGAGCTCCCTGCACTCGGGTTGGCACGTCAGGCACACGCGTGCACGCACACCACGATCGCGCCGACGATCATGCACGGCGGTACCAAGCTCAACGTGATCCCCGACCGTGTCCAGCTCGAGCTCGACATCCGTTCGCTCCCGGGGTGGGGTCGCACCGAGGTCGAGAAGATGCTGGCCGACGCGCTCGGCGACCTGATGAGCGACGTCGAGCTCGAGTGGCATTCCACCGAAGAAGCCACCACTTCGAAGAGCGACACGCCCCTGTGGCACGCGCTCGAGCGCGTGGCACGCCAGTCCTATCCCGACGCGCAGTGCGTGCCCTTCCTGACCGTGGGCGCCACCGACGCCCGGTTCTTCCGCCGCATGGGCACCGTCGCCTATGGGTTCGGCCTCTTCAGCGAGCGGCTCACCTTCGAGCAGTACGCCACGATGTTCCACGGGATCGACGAGCGCGTCGACGTCGCCTCGCTCGGACTGAGCGCGCAACTCTGGGACGGGCTGGCTCGCCAGTCGCTCGGGTGAGCGCAGGGCCGGTGCCCTCGAGCGACGGCATCGCCGCGGTGCTCTTCGACTTCGGCGGTGTGCTGAGCGACAGCCCGTTCGAGGCGTTCGAGCGTTACGAGCTCGCCCACGGCATGCCCGCAGGCTTCATCCGCTCGGTCAACGCCACCAACCACCTGGACAACGCTTGGGCGCGCCTCGAACGCAACGAGCTCGACTTCGACGCGTTCTGCGACGCCTTCGAGCGCGAGACCGCCGACGCGGGGAACGCGGTCGACGCACGCGAGCTGTTCGCCTCGCTGACCGGCGCCCTGCGGTCGGAGATGGTGGAGGCGGTCCGACGGTGCCGCGACCGCTACAAGACGGGCCTGCTCACCAACAACTTCGTCACGCCCCTGGCCGACCGAGAGGTCGCCGAGGTGCTCGAGCTGTTCGACGTCATCGTCGAGTCGACGGTCGTCGGCATCCGCAAGCCCGACACCCGCTTCTACGAGCTCGCCTGCGAGCGCCTGGACGTCACGCCGCCCCAGGCCGTCTTCCTCGACGACCTCGGCGTCAACTTGAAGCCCGCCCGCGCGCTCGGGATGACGACCATCAAGGTCACCGACACCGACGCCGCGCTCTCGGAGCTGGAAGCCGTCCTGGGGGTCACGCTGCGCTGACCGGGCGGCCGAGCCCCGAGCAGGTGCGCGGTCCGCGAGGCGTCAGGCGAACGCCCGCCGGAGCAGGTCCTCCTCCTCGAGCCGGTGTAGCGCGGCGCTGCCCGTGGCCGGGCTCGCCGACTCGGGCCGGCTCACGTGCGACAACGCGAAACGGTCGCGCAGCAGCTTGTGCAGCCTTCCGTGCGCGAACGACCACGCCCCCATGTTCTCGGGCTCCTCTTGCAGCCAGAGCACCTGGTCGGCCGCGTCGTACCGGCCGAGCACCGCGGCCAACGACTCCTCGGGCCACGGGTAGACCTGTTCGACGCGGACCACGGCCACCCGGGCGGGTTCGACGCCCGGCGTGGGGAGTCCGTCCCTGCCGGAGACGAGCGCATCTCGACGCTCCATCGCCTCGAACGCGACCTTCCCCGAACACAGGATCACACGGCGGACCGCGGAAGGATCGACAACTCCCGCGCCCGGGGCCGCAGCGCCGACGCTCTGGCCGCCGCGATCCCCACCATCGCTCGGCACCGTCGCGGGGTCGTCCACGACCTCCACGAACGATCCCCGGGTCAGCTCGTCGATCGGCGACCGTGACTGCCGGGCACGGAGCAGCGACTTCGGGGTGAACACCACGAGCGGCTGACGGCCGAGGCCGCGTACCTGCGACCGCAGGAGGTGGAAGTACTGCGCCGCGGTGGTGGGCTGGGTGAGACGCAGGTTGCCGCGAGCCGCGAGCGTCAGGAACCGCTCGATGCGGGCCGAGGAATGCTCGGGTCCCTGGCCCTCGTAGCCGTGCGGCAAAAGCAGGACGAGGCCCGAGGGTTGGGCCCACTTGTCGTCGGCGGCGGCGAAGAAGTTGTCGATGATCACCTGGGCGCCGTTGGCGAAGTCACCGAACTGCGCCTCCCACGCCACGAAGGCGTCGGGCGCCTCGACGGAGTAGCCGTACTCGAAGCCCAACGCGGCGTACTCCGACAACAGCGAGTCGTAGACGCCGAAGCGCCCGACGTTCTGTGCCGACAGGTGTGCCAGGGGGACCCATTCCTCGCCCGTGTCGTAGTCGACGAGCACCGCGTGGCGCTGGCTGAAGGTGCCGCGTCGAGTGTCCTGCCCGGCGAGGCGCACGTCGGTGCCTTCGAGGAGCATGGAGCCGAACGCGAGCGTCTCCCCGAGCGCCCAGTCGACCTCGCCGCCGGCCACCACCTTCGCCCGTTGGTCGAACTGGCGCGCCAGCTTGGGATGCACGGTGAACCCTTCGGGAACTCGCGTGGCGGCAGCGACGAGCGCCTCCAGCTCGTCCTTGGACACACCGGTCGCGACCGCGGGACGCGGCGCGGGCCGCGGCGGCGGCGCGGGCAGCACGGTGGGCTGAGGCGAAACGCTCTGGCGCGTTTCATCGAGGGCGGCCTGCAGGCGCGTCTGGAAGTCCTCGAGCGCCTGCTCGGCCTCTTCGAGGGTGATGTCCCCGCGGCGCACGAGTGCCTCGGTGTACAGCTTCCGCACCGAGCGGTGGCCCTCGATGATGGCGTACATCTTGGGCTGCGTGAAGCTGGGGTCGTCCCCCTCGTTGTGTCCGTGCCGGCGGTAGCAGACGAGGTCGATGACGACGTCTTTGTGGAAGGCCTGGCGGAACCCGAAAGCCAGGCGCGCGGCGCGCACGCACGCCTCGGGGTCGTCGCCGTTCACGTGGAACACCGGCGCCTGCACCATCTTGGCGACGTCGGTCGGGTACACCGACGAGCGCGCCGACTCCGGCGCGGTGGTGAACCCCAGCTGGTTGTTGACGACCACGTGCACGGTTCCGCCCGTGCGGTAGCCCGGGAGCTGCGAGAGCTCGAGCGTCTCGGCCACCACGCCTTGACCGGCGAACGCCGCGTCGCCGTGGACGAGCACCGACAACACGTCGAAGCAGCGGTCGGTCTCGAGCATGTCCTGCTTGGAGCGCACCATGCCCTCGACCACGGGGTCGACCGCCTCGAGGTGCGAGGGGTTGGACGACAGGCTCACCGCCAGCTCGGCGCCCGAGCGGCCGACGAACTTGCCGGTCGCGCCCTTGTGGTACTTGACGTCGCCCGAACCTTGCACGGAGTTGGGGTCGAGGTCGCCCTCGAATTCGCGGAACAGCTCGCCATAGGACTTCCCCACGATGTTGGCGAGCACGTTCAGGCGTCCACGGTGCGCCATGCCCAGGACGACCTCCGCCAGCCCCGCCTCGGCGGCTTCGTCGAGGACGGTGTCGAGGAGCACGATCGTGGATTCGGCGCCTTCCAGCCCGAAACGCTTCTGCCCGATGTAGCGGCTGTGCAGAAAGCGCTCGAACGCTTCTGCGGCGTTCAGGCGATCGAGGACGTGACGCTGCAAGGTCGGCTCGAGGGTCGTGGTGACACCTTCGGCGTGATGCTGGATCCACCGCTTCTGTTCAGGGTCCTGGATGTGCATGTACTCGATGCCGAGGGTGCGGCAGTACGCGTCGCGCAGGATGTCGAGGGCCTCCCCCAGCCGCAAGGTGGTGCGCCCCGCCAGTCCGTCCACGACGAACTCCCGGTCGAGGTCCCACAGCGTGAGCCCGTAGGTGGTGGGGTCGAGCTCGGGATGCAGCGGCCGCGCCTCGGCGGACAAGGGGTCCAGGTCGGCGATGAGATGGCCGCGCACCCGGTACATGTTCACGAGGCTCTGGACGTGCACCTGCTTGACCTTGCGCATGTACTCGCTGTCCGCGGCGTCCACGTCCACCTGCCACCGCACGGGCTGGTACGGCACGTCCATCGATGCGAACACGGACTCGTAGAAGTCGTGGCCGCCGGTCAGGCACTCGCTCACGTACGTGAGGAACAGCCCCGACTCCGCGCCCTGGATGATCCGGTGGTCGTAGGTCGACGTCAGCGTGACCACCGGCCCCACCCCGAGCGAGGCGAGGTTCCGGATGTCCGCCGCTTGGAATTCGGCGGGATACCCGATGGCCCCGACCCCGACGATGACGCCCTGTCCCGGCATCAGCCTGGGCACCGACTGGACCGTGCCGAGCGTCCCGGGGTTGGTGAGCGACACGGTCGCACCGGCGAAGTCGTCGGGTGTCACCTTGCCGGTGTGGACCTTGCGCACCAATTCCTCGTACGCGATGACGAACGACCGGAAGTCGAGCATCTCGGCCTGGCGCACCACCGGCACCACGAGCGTGCGCGAGCCGTCGGACTTGGCCACGTCGACCGCCAGCCCGAGCCCGACGTGCTCGTGATGGACAGCACCCGGCGTTCCCTTGCCGTCGGCGTCGGCCACGAAGCTCGAATTGAGCGCGGGCACGGCCTGCAAGGCGCGCACCACCGCGTATCCGATGAGGTGGGTGAAGCTCACCTTGCCGCCCGACGTGCGCGCCAGGTGCTGGTTGAGGAGACTGCGGTTGACCTCGAGCAGCTTGGCGGGCACGGGCCGGACGCTCGTCGCCGTCGGCACCGCGAGCGACGCCTCCATGTTGCGCGCCAGCCGGCCGGCCGCGCCTCGCAGGGGCGTGGCGTCGGGGACGACGGCAGCCGGCGCCGGGGGCGCAGCCGGTGCGGGCGGCGCGGTCGGCGCGGGCGGTGCAGCCGGCGCGGCGGGTGCGGCGGGTGCGGCGGGTGCGGCCGGCGCAGCGGGCTCGGGAGGTGCCGGGGGTGTCGCCGACGGAGGCGCTGAGGGCGCCTCGGGCGCGGGTGACCGAGTCACGGTGGACGGCGTCAGGGTGGCCGAACCCGGCGCGGACACGTCCGCGTGGCCGTCTCCG
>DATGKD010000042.1:0-10692 GCA_035294855.1 Acidimicrobiales bacterium | reverse complement strand
AAGGCGGGATGCCCCACGCACAGGCGCAACAGCTCGGCCCCCGTGAATCCCGACGCCCCGGCGATGCCGACCCGCATCCGCAAGAAAATACGCTGTCATGCATGAATATGCAAGCGCCTCTCATAACGCCCGCATCCTATGCCTTTCAGTCCTCTCTATTGGTCTTGATACCGGACCGTTGCTCGCCATAGCCTGTGAGTGTGGTCGACCCCGACGAGCACGTGGTCGACCCGGTGGTGGAGACGATCCTGGAGGCCGTGGCGGGTTTCGGCGACCGCTACGTCGCGCTGGCCGAGGCCTGCGACGGCGACCCGGGGGCGGCCGCCGCCTTCGCTGAGCTGGCCGACTACGTGGCCGAACTCCTCACCGACCCCGTCCGCCACCGCCGCGTGCTGGCGAGCTGCTCGGCTGCGATCGACGCGGTCGCCGAGGCGTCGGAGGACGGGCGCGAAGCGGTCGCATGGTCGTTCCTCGAGGCCTTGTCCCCCGACGACCGGTACGCGCTCGAGCCATGGCTCGGCCCGCGCGGCCGGTCACTGCTCGCCGAAGTCGACGCCGGGCCGCCGTCCTGACAGGTCGGACAGCGCCGACGGCCCCCGGCCGGCAGCCTCGGGCCCCCGCGCCGCCTCTTCTTCTGCCGCATCGAGCTCGGCATCCAAGAGGGCCGCCCTTTCGTTCTCGTAGCGCAACCACTGCACGACGACGGGGATCATGGCGAGCACCATCAACGTGTCGCCGCCCACCCACATGATCGCCCCGCCGACGTGCAGGTCCCCCACGAGAGATGGCCCCCACGTGCGGTGCACGTCGGCGTAGTGGGGGAAGAGCTCGCTCGACGCCGACACGAGCGTCAGCCCGGCGAACGTGTCCACCGGCACCGCCAGCATCAGGTAGACGAGCCGCAACGGCGGTGACAGCGGCCTGCGGGGCTCGACGGCGACGACCTGGCGCCAGAACAGGTAGCCGATGACGAGGAACGCGAGGTGCTCGTTGTCGTGCAAGAGGTCGTTGGTGAGCGCGGCGTTGTACAGGCCGGTGAGGTGCGCCACCGGGATGAAGCCCGCGTAGAGCGCGAGCGCGGTGATCGGATGGCCGAGCGCGTGCGCCACTTCCGAGCGCAGGATCCGCGTCACCCATCGGTGCGCTCGGCCGGCGGTGGCGCGCGCCAGGAGGTCGAGCGGCGCGCCGAGGGCGATCAAGGGGGCGGCCACCATGATGAGCAGCAGGTGCTGGATCATGTGGTCGTAGAAGAGGCTGTCGTCGTAGACGCCGACGAACAGCTCGATGGCCACGAAGGTGACCGCCATCGCCGCGGCGAACGACACCGTACGGCGGGCGGCCCACGGCTCGCCGGGGTGCACACGGCCCACGCGCCACGCCCCCCAGAGGTACAGCGCGAGCGCACCCGCGATCAGCACGGTCGGCGTGAACGCGATCTGCGTCGCCCCGAGGTTGTGCCAGATGTCGGGGGGCGCAGCATCCGCAAGGAGAGGTGCGCTCAGGTTCACGACGCCGCCGGAAGGGATCGGCCCACGGCCCAGCCCAACGCCCCGAGGGCCCCAGCCGGGTTCCAGCCCGGGTGCAGGGGATGGGCGAGGTGGTCACGGCCTTCGTCGTTGAGGAGACCGTGCAACGTCGGGTTGAGCGTCCCGTGGAAGTCGGGGGCCGCCGCGGTGGAGAAGATCTCGTCGCCGCGCCGGTCGAGCAGGACGAACCCGTCGGCGTGGTTGACGTCGTAGGTGAGTGGCTGCTTCGTCCACCAGTCGATCGAGGGTGGCGTGTCCTCCGCCACGCGCTGGACGTCCCACCCGAAGAACTGCTCGAGTCGCCCGGCGGCGGCCGCCGACTCGGTGACGAGCTCCCAGGAAGCCCCGGTCAGGGTGGCGTAGGCGGCGAGGCGCGCCGGCGTGTCGCGCCCGGGGTCGATGCTCAGCTCGACGAGCTGCACGTGGCGGGCGACCCCGTCAGCGGCGAGCGCACGCTGCACCTGCAGCAGGTTCCCGGTGTCCAACGGACAGATGTCGGTGCACAGGGTGAGGAACGGCACGATCATGACCGTCTTCCCCCGCCACGACGAAAGGTCGAGGTCCCTGGCGCGCTGGTCGGTCAGCGTGATCTGGCTCACCGACGACGGCACGCTGCGGTGCATCACCGTGCCGAGTGCCGTCGGTGCGGCCGGGTCGGAGCTGCACGCCGCCAGAAACACCGACAGCGCCGCGCAGACGAGCACCACGGAAAGCGCCGCCACCGATGAACGACCCTCCACGGCGCGATTGTCCTCGCCGCACCGCGGCGGTGCCAGTCGGTCGACCAGTCGGGTCAGGCCGCTACGACCGGTATGCCTCCACGCACTCCACGCCGTCGGGTCCGACCGTGGCGGCGTGCTCCACGCCGACGGCGAGCTCGAGGCGGTCGCCCACCCCGAGGGCCAGCTCGCCGTGGCGGGTGTGGAACACGATGGAGCCGCGTACGCAGAACAACACCTTGGGCAAGGGGTGGCGGTGCCATCCGTATTCCGTGCTGGGCCCGTTCCCCCACGTGGTCGGCTCGAGGCCCTCGGCGCGCAACGCCGACGCGGCCTCCTCGGGCGACCACGGTCCGCCCGGGATGCGCCGGGCATCGGGCGAACTGACGCTGCGGTCGGGTGACCCACGACCGGCGTTCATGTCCGCAGCCTCGCGCCATGCGCCTCTTCGACCGCCACGATGCACGCGCTGCGCACGGCACCGACCTCGTCGTCGGTGAGGGTGTGCTCGAAGGAACGGAAGCGCAACCGGAACGTCAGGCTGCGCTCACCCGCCCGGGCGCCCGGTGCGCGGTAGACGTCGAACAGCGCGGCTGATTCGAGCAGCTCGCCCCCGGCATGTTGCAGTGTCTGCAAGACAACCGCCGCAGGCACGCCGTCGTCGACGACGAACGCCAGGTCGACATCGCTCGACGGGAACCGCGTCACCGGCGCCAACAGCTGGCTGCGCCGAGGCGCCGACTCGAGCAGCCGCCCGAGGTCGACTTCGATCCAGCCCACCCGCCGCCCTCCGCCGAGACCGAAGGCGTCGAGCACCGCGGGGTCGACCTCGCCGACCACGCCCACCACGCCGGACTGGGCGGTGTCGCGCAGCACCAGGCACGCCGCCCGCGTGGGGTGCAGCCCCGGGGGGACGGTGATCTCGGGGCGCGAACCCTCGACGGGCGCCACCATGTCGACACCTTCGATCCCGAGCGCCTCGCTAAGCACCTGCCACGCCTCCGATGCGGCGCGCGCGTCGTCCCCCGCGTCGGCCAGCGCCACGCCGAGCATCTCGCGCTCGTCGACGACGGTGGCGCCGTTGTGCTCCAGGGCGCGCGCCACTCGCTCGCCATCGGGAGGCGGAAAGACGTGGCCCACCTCGAACAGGCGCAGCTCACCTTGCCGCCGATCCGCATTGAACGCGAGGGCCCGCAGCACACCGGGCAGGAGCCCCTGCCGCAGCTCGCTTTCGTCCGGCGCCAGGGGGTTTGTCACCCTGATCCCCGGGCCCATCTGCACCCGGCGATGGTCGTCGGGCGCGAGGAGCGACGCGGTCCACGCCTCGTGCGCTCCCAGCCCGGCGACGATCTCGCGCACGAGCCGGCGCTCGCGCTGGTACGGCGACAGGCGTCCCACCTGCGGGGCGAACGGCCGTCGTCTCGGGAGGCGACCGTAACCGTGGTGGCGGGCGATCTCCTCGATGACGTCCACCTCGCGTGCGGTGTCCGGGCGGAAGGTCGGCACGGTCACGGCGAGCTCGCCCAGTGCCGGCCGCTGGACCCTGAAGCCGATCGGCTCGAGATAGGCGACCACGTCGGTGTCGTCGAGTTGGCTGCCGAGCAGGCTGTTCACTCGCGCCGTGCGCACGTGCACGCGCGTCGGCCCGGGCACCGGGCCGCGCACGTCGACGACTCCCTGTGCCTGCCGGAACGACGGGCCCGACGTCGCGGCCAAGAGCTCGCACAGGCGCCCGGCGGCGCGGTCGATGCCCTCGGGGTCGCAGCCGCGCTCGAAGCGCGCCGACGCCTCGGTTCGCAACCCGAGCCGCTTGGACGTGCGGGCGATCGCCATGGGAGAGAAGTACGCCGCCTCGAGCAGGACGGTGCCCGTGGCGGCGGCGATGTCGGTCGTGGCACCTCCCATGACCCCGCCGATCCCGATCGGGGCGTCGTGCGCGTCACAGATCAGGCAGTCGCGCCGGTCGTCACCGACGCCCACGGCGTGCTCCCCCAACACGCGCTCGATGCCGTCGAGGGTGACCACATGTTCGCCCGGGCGCGCGGCACGCACCCGGAGCCCCCCGCCCGCCACCCGGTCGAGGTCGTAGGGGTGGGTGGGCTGGCCCAGGTCGAGCATGACGTAGTTCGACGCGTCGACGACGTTGTTGATCGGGCGCATGCCGGCGAGCGTGAGGCGGCGCGCCAGCCACGTCGGCGAGTCCTGCACCTCGACGTCGAGCAGGACACGCGCCGTGAAGCGGGGGCACAGGTCGTCGTCGACCACCTCCACGGTGGTGAGGTCCGCCGCCGTGGCGGAGGGGTCGGTCGCCACCGGGGCGGGGTCGGCGATGGCGAAGGGGAGCCCGAGCGCGGCGGCGAGATCGCGTGCCACGCCGGCGACGCACCAGGCATCGGGGCGGTTGGCCTCGACCGCGATGTCGAAGACGACGTCGCGCTCGATGCCGAGGGCTTCGACGAACGGCGCGCCGGGCTCGAAGGTGTCCGGCCCCGAGCCCAGCACGAGGATGCCTTCCTGGTCGTCGGAGAGGCCGAGCTCGCGTCCCGAGCACAGCATGCCGTTCGACACCACGCCGCGGATGCGTCGCCGCTCCATGCGCAGGCCGCCCGGCAGCGTCGCCCCCGCCGGTGCGAATGGCACCACGTCGCCCGGCTGGAAGTTCCACGCGCCGCACACCACCTCGACCGGCTCCCCGCCGGCGTCGACGACCACGCGCCGGATGCGGTCCGCCCCGGGGATGGGCCCGACGTCGAGCACACGGGCCACGACCACGTCGCCGAGCCCGGCGCCGATGTGCTGAACCTCCTCCACGACGAGGCCGAGGTCGTCGAGCGCACCGGCCAGCTCCGCCGGGTCGCGGTCGAACGGTGCGTAGTCGCACATCCATGACAGAGGCACGCGCACGACAGCTCTCCGTCGCTCAGATCTGGCGCAGGACGCGCGCGTCGTTCTCGAGCATCACGCGCATGTCGGCGATCTCGTGACGCATCTGGGCGCAGCGGTCGATGCCGAAGCCGAACGCAAACCCGGTCCACGTCTCGGGATCCACCCCCACCGCCTCGAAGACCGCGGGGTCGACCATGCCGCACCCCCCGAGCTCCACCCAGCCGGTGTGCGAGCAGGTGCGGCACCCCGTCCCCTGGCAAATCGTGCAGGTGATCTCGTACTCGGCCGACGGCTCGGTGAACGGGAAGTACGACGGCCGCAACCGGGCGTGGATGTCGGGTCCGAAGTACGCGGTGGTGAAGGTCTCGATCGTGCCGGCCAGGTCGGCGAAGCTGATCCCCCAGTCGACCACCAAGCCTTCGATCTGGTGGAAGGTGGGGATGTGGCGCGCGTCGGGCGTGTCGCGCCGGTAGCACGTGCCGGGCATGACGGCGTAGATGGGCGGGCCCTGGCCCTGCATGAGCCTGATCTGCACGGGGGACGTGTGGGTACGCAGCACGACCGTCTCGGGCTCGCCGAGGTCCAGGTACAAGGTGTCCCACATGCCCCGTGCCGGGTGGGCGGGCGGCATGTTGAGCGCCTCGAAGTTGTACCAGTCGGTCTCCACCTCGGGGCCCTCGGCGACCACGAACCCCATGCCCACGAACACGTCCTCGAGCTCGGCGCGGGTGCGCTCCACGAGGTGGAGGTGGCCACGCCGGCGCCCCGGCGTGACCTCGGTGAGGTCCAGTCGGTCGGCCTCCAGGTGGGCGGCGCGCTCGGCCACGCCGAGCTGCGCGCGCCGGGCCGCCACGAGTGCCTCGACCCGGCGGCGCGCGTCGGCGAGAAGCTGTCCGGCGCGCGGGCGCTCCTCGGGGGGAAGGGCACCGAGCGACCGGTGAGCGCGGACGAGCGCCGAGCGCTTCCCGAGGTGCTCCGCCTCCACCGCGTCGAGCGCGGCGATCGTGGCCGCGGCGGTCACGTCGGCCTCTGCCCGGGCGACGAGGGCCTCGGCGTCGGCAGCCCCACTCTCAGATGGGGGGTCAGGCGGTGGGGAGGCGGGCATCGTCGGGCAGGTTAGAGCGTGCGCGCGCCACCTCGAAGCAGAGCACCGCGGCGGCGGTGGACACGTTCAGCGACTCGGCCCGGCCGGCCATGGGGATCATCACGCGCGACTGGATGGCTGCGTCGAGCTCGGGAGGCAGCCCGCTCGCCTCGTTGCCGAACACGAGCGCGAGCGGGGAACGGAGGTCGACCGAGGTGTAGGGCACGCCCCCCTGGGCCGCGGCGGCGAGCGGGCGAAGCCCCAGCCGGTTGAGCTCGTCGAGGACGGCTGCGGGCTCCCCGGCGCGCACGACCGGGACGTGGAGCACCGATCCCGCCGACGCGCGCACGGTCTTCGGGCTGAAGGGGTCGGTCGTGCCGCTGCAACACACGACGGCGTCCGCCCCGGCGGCGTCCGCCACGCGGATGACCGCACCGGCATTGCCCGGGTCGCGGACGTCCACGCACACGACGACGAACGTCGCGGCGACCAGGTCGTCCATCGTGGCGTCGGGCATCTTCACCACAGCCAGCACGGGCTGCGGGGTCACGGTGTCCGCCACCCGCTCGAGGACCCCCGGCGCGAGCTCGAAGACCCGTGCGCCGCGTTCGCCGGCCCGCTGTGCGAGCGCATGCGCCAACGCGTCGGACTCAGATCCCAGGTACACCGACTCGACCGTCGCGCCCGCGTCGATGGCGCTGCCGAGCAGCTTCTGCCCTTCGGCGACGAAGACCCCTTCGGACCGGCGGACGCTGCTCCGGCGCAGGAGGCGGCGAAGGCGCTGGACGCGCTGGTGCCGGAACGAAAGGGCTGAGCTCAGTGCGCGTCCCCCGCCGGCACTGCCACCGGCGCCGCCACGGCTCCCGTGCCCGCGCCGGCGTGCGATGCCGCCACTGCCACGAGGCGCGCGAACGCTTCCGGATCGCTCACGGCCAGCTCCGCGAGCACCTTGCGGTCGACCTCGACTTCCGCACGGCGGAGCCCGGCGATCAGCCGGCTGTAGCTCATGCCGTTCGCTCGGGCGGCCGCGTTGATCCGCTGGATCCACAAGCGGCGGAAATCGCCCTTGCGCGCCCGGCGGTCGCGGTAGGCGTACTGGAGCGAGTGCATCACCGCTTCGTTGGCGGAGCGGAAGCTCCGTGAGCGGTTGCCGTAGAAACCCTGTGCCTGCTCGAGGACGGCGCGGCGGTGCTTCTTGCCGTTGATGGCGCGCTTGACCCTGGCCATACGAGCTCCTTTCGTGGACGAGACCTTGCTCTGTTCTCCGGCGCCGGCGAGAGCTCGCCGGGAGGCCGCAGTTGTCGGTGCCGGCGAACCTCTACCGGCCGAGCAGCCGCCGCACCTCGCGACGGTCGGCCGGCGCCACGTCGGCCTCTCGGGCGAGACGACGGGTCCGCGTGCTCGGCTTCTTCTCGAAGAAGTGGTTGCGGTTGGCGTGACGGCGGCGGATGCGCCCGGTGCCCGTCACCTTGAAGCGCTTGGCGGCGCCTCGGTCGGTCTTCATCTTCGGCATGTCACGCTCCCCGCTCTGTCTGCGCCGCGGCGGCCGCGGCACCCGCATCTTGGGCGTCGGTGCCGGCCGGAGCGCCGGGCCCCGCACCGGCATCCGAGTCGCCGGCGGGCACACCGTTGCCGGAGGACGGCTCTGTGCGCGCCGCGCGTGCGGCCGCTGACTGCCGTGCCCGTTTGTCCGGCGCCAGCACCATCACCATGTTGCGGCCGTCCAGGCGTGCCTCGGACTCCACCCTCGCCGTCCCGTCCACCTGCGCCGCCACCCGGTCGAGGATCCGCTTGCCCAACTCCGGGTGGAACACCTCGCGCCCCCGGAACATGATCGTCACCTTCACCTTGTGGCCCTCGTTCAGGAACTTGAGCACCTGACGGGTCTTGGTGTCGAAGTCACCCGGGCCGATCTTGGGCCGGTACTTCATCTCCTTGATCCCGACGCTCGTCGTCCTTCGCCGCGACTCCTTCTGCCGCTGCGCCTCGTCGAACTTGAACTTCCCGTAGTCCATGACGCGGCACACGGGCGGGTCGGCGAGAGGTGCCACTTCGACGAGGTCCAGGTCGGCCTGTCGGGCGATGGCGAGTGCCTCCGGCAACGGCCTGATCCCGAGCTGTTGGCCCTCGGCATCCACCAGGCGCACGTCGCGCGCCCGGATGCGGTCGTTGATCCTGGGCTCGTTGGTGGTCGTCGTGGCGATGCGGCATCACTCCCGTCGTGTCGTGGCGCCGGAGGTTCCGGTGCCGTTTCGGAAAAGCGAGGCCGCTGCTCTCGGTGTCGTCTGTGTGGACCACCGTGAGACCCGACGCACCGTTTCCGATGGCGGGTGGGGGTCCGCCGGTGGCGCGACCCCGCTTTCCTGTTTGACTCGAAGTTCTACGCTACCAGCGTGAGCAGTTTGTGGACACCCAGCGGCGAACACCGTGTGGGCCGCGACGAGGACGAGGCGCGTCCGGCGCCTCCCCCCTCCCCACCCCCGTCCGGCCCCCCGCGGTCGTCCGCTCCCCCGCCGCCGCCCGGGGCGCCGTCCTCAGACGAGCTCGGCGCCCCCTTCGACGCGGACATGGCGGTCGATGCCGAGGAGCAGGGCCGCCAGCTCGAGCAGCTGCGACGGCAGATCGTGGGCACGCCGGCCGAGGTGGTGGTGGCCAACCACGTCTACGGCTTGTTCGAGCTCGCCGCCATCCACCTGTCCCAGGATCCTCCGGGTCGCGAGCAGGCGCGTCTCGCCGTCGACGCCATGGGAGCGCTCGTCGAGGGGCTCGCCGGTCGGCTCGGCGAAGCCGAACCGTCGTTGCGCGACGCGCTGGCGCAGATCCGCCTCGCCTACGTGCAAATCGGCGCCCAAGCCGGGGACTCCTCCGAGCCGGGCTGATCTCGGCCACCGCGTCGGCCCGGGCGGTCAGCTCGCGGCCTCCTGACGGAAGGCCCGTCGATACGCGCTGGGCGAGGTCCGTACCGTCCGCTGGAATTGCGCGCGCAGGTTCGCCGCCGTGCCGAGCCCGCTGCGCGTCGCCACCAGGTCGACCGAAAGGTCGGTCGTCTCCAGCAGACGTTGCGCGAAGACCACCCGTTGGCGCAGCAGCCACTGCCCCGGAGTTGTGCCGGTGCGCTCGACGAAGCGGCGCGCCAGCGTGCGCGGGCTCATGGCGCTGCGGCGCGCCAACATCGCCACTGACAGGTCGCCGTCGAGGTGCGACTGGGCCCATGCCAGCGTGGCAGCGAAGCGGTCGCCGTCGGTCAGCTCGACCGTTTCGATCACGGGCATGTCGATGAACTGCGCCTGCCCACCGTCGCGGTGCGGCTGGACGACCATCTCGCGCGCCACATGTGCCGCCACCTCGGCGCCGAAATCGTTGCGCACCACGTGCAGGCACACATCGATCCCCGCCGCCGACCCGGCGGAGGTCAGGATGTCGCCCTCGTCCACGTACAGCACCCCGGGGTCGACGATCACCGCCGGGAAGCGACGGGACAACTCCTCCGCGTACATCCAGTGCGTGGTGGCGCGCCGGCCGTCCAAGAGCCCGGCCGCGGCCAAGGCGAATGCCCCGGTGCACACCGAGACGAGGCGCGCCCCCCGTGCATGGGCCCGCCGCAGGGCGACGAGGAGCTCGGGACGCGGTTCGATCACACGCCCGGGGGGAGGGACGATCACCGTGTCGGCGCGCGCCAGGGCGTCGAGGCCGAAAGGTGCGTCGACAGTCAGTCCCACCTCGGTGCGGATGGGCGGCTCGTCGACGGCGCACTCCTTGAAGCGGTACCAGTCGACGCCGAGCTCGGCCGAGCGGTCGATGCCGAAGACCTCGCACGCCACGCCCAGGGCGAAGGGCGACACTCCGTGCGAGACCGCCACGGCGACGGTGTGACGGCGACGGGGCGTGGTCGCCCGGCCCTTGGCAGGATTCTTTCGCATAGGGGCTATTCTGCCACTTCCCGCCACCGCCGGGCCGACGCACCATGGCGTCATGAACCCCGCTCTGGCCTGGCGACTCGCCAAGGAGCGCGCCCACGACCTCCAGCACGCCGCGGGCGCACGGCCGATGGCCCCGAGTGCCGGCAGGCGCACGCCCCGGACGCTCGGGCGCCCGAGCGTCCGGTGGCGTCGTCGGTCAGGCGGGCGGCAACGTCAGGATCGCTTGCGCCTCGTCCCGCCCCAGGTGACCGGGGACCACCGCAAAGACGACGTGCGCGCCGGTCTCGACGGTGCGCGTGCCGTCGGCGATCGCCGCGCAGTGGAACCGGTAGCGGCGGCCGTCGTCATCGAGGACGGTGCCGAGCCCGCGCTGCTCGTCGAACTCGACGACTGCGCCGGTGCGCGGGGCGCGGGCGCCTGAGCGTCGTCCCCCGACGACTTCGGCCACCGTGCTTGTGGCTGTGCCTGTCACTGGGCCTGTCACTGGGCCTGTCACTGGGCCTGTCACTGGGCCTGTCACTGGGCCTGTCACTGGGCCTGTCACTGGGCCTGCCACT
>DATGKD010000041.1:0-3924 GCA_035294855.1 Acidimicrobiales bacterium | reverse complement strand
GACGTCGCGCTCGTCGTGTCCGCGGTCGCCGCGGTGGGCTGTCTCGCCATGGTCCTGGGGCCGCTTCGCAGGTCGCGTCGGCGGGGGCGCCCGGTCAACGTCCCGGACAGCACGGCGTCCGTCGCGGCACGGGCGGTGGGGAGCACGGCGAGACGTGCAACGGACGACGCGCTCCCCACGCTCGTCAACCCGTTCGCCCTGCCGGCCAGCGTCCCTGCGGTGCCACTCGCCCTCGTGGCCGCCCTCGCCGCCGGACTGGTGGGCGCCGCCATCGCCCCGAAGGCGGTCATGGGGCTCGGGTTGGGGCTCGTGGTCCTCGTCGGGCTGCTCGTGCCGCGGGCGCGGGGGGTGATCGGGTTGGGCGCGGCCGCCGTGGTCCTGTTCACCGTGGGCTACATCGCCATCGCCCAAGCCACCCAGCACTACGCGGCAGCAGCGTGGACCAACCACTTCGAACGGGCGAACACGTTGGTATGGGCGGCGGTCCTTCTCGTCGGGGGCGAGCTCGTGGTCGAGCTGCTGCAACGCGCCCCCGTCAGCGGGCCCGACGGGCCTCCGCCTCCTCCACCAGCGCCTCCAGGGTCGTCGCGGCGGTCGCCTCCCACCTGAAGGCGCGCGCCCGCTCGACTGCCCCCTGGCCGAGCCGGCGACGCAGGGCGTCGTCCTCCAGTAGGCGCGTCAACGCGCCGACGAAGTCGTCGCCGGGCGACGCGAGCAGGCCGCTGACGTCGTGCGCCACGGTGTCGCGGTGACCGACGATGTTCGTAGCCACCGCGGGCGTCCCGCATGCGGCGGCCTCCGTGATCGTCATGTTCCAGCCCTCGCGTCGCGACGTGCTGGCGAGGACCCAGGCGCGCCGGTACACATCGAGGAGCTCGTCGTCGGAGAGGTGCCCGGGCATCTCGAGCCATGCGCCCGCCCCGGCCGCGGCCGCCTTCGCCTCGAGCTTGGGGCGGGTGAACCCGTCGCCCACGATGAGGGCCCGCAATGTCGGCACGCGCTCGCGCACGCGGGCCAGTGCGTCGATCAGCATGCCGAAGCGCTTCACCGGGACGAGCCGGCCGACCGCCACCACGAGGGGGTCGGCCGAGCGCTCCCCCCCCGGCGAGAAACGGGGGTGCACGCCATTGGGCGCCACCGTGACGAGCGCGGGGTCGGCGCGCAGCATCTTCACCACGTCGTCGCGCGTCGAATTGGACGGTGTCACGAAGCGCGTCTTGCGGTACAGCGGCGGCGCCACTTTCAGCTCGAGCATCGCGCCGACACGCGCCATCGCCGGTGGCAGGAGGATCTTCCAGGTGTCGGCGTGCACGTGATGGACGAAGGACACGAGCGGGCACCGGGCCCACACCGGCGCGTAGAAGGGGATGCCGTGCCACACCTCCATCAGGCCGTCCGGCCGCGCCCCGGGCGGCAGGAGCGTGCCGAGGATGCTGCGCGGGAACACGCCGATCCGCCCGGCGCGCCGCACGACCCGGTAGCCGTCGCGTTGTGTCACGGCCGGCAGGCCCGGGGTGGCCGACGTGCGCAGGGTGACGTCCAGCCCGCCGCCCGCCCAGATGGTGGCCAGCTGATGAGCGTGGAGCTCGGACCCCCCGGCCTCGGGGTCGTCCAGGTCCCGCCAGGCGAGCACCGTCACCCGGCGGAGGCCGACTTCGAGGGCGCGGGCGGCGACTTTGTCGAAGCGCGCCGAGGCATCGGCATCGGCCGCTGCCGCGCCTGCAGGCACGACGGACTGGACCTCGGTCACGTTGGCGCCCCCCTCCGCCCGGCCCCCCGTGGCGAGCGGTGAGCGCCGCCCGCCCGACGTGGGCCGATTCACTCCGAACCCCGTTCGGTCAAGTCTACGAAACCGCCCGTCGGCAGTCGCATCGTCACATCTGACGATCTTCCTTCGGCGGCCATTCAGGTACGGGAGTCGACCTCGTCCCAGGCCGCGAGGTCCATGCCACCAGCCTCCAGCAGGCGGCGGTCCACGGCGAACAGATGGCCGAACTCCCTCCGCAGGCGCGCCGCGTGGGCCCCGGTGGTGGCCCGGCTCCGGACCTGGCGGCGGACGGTCTCGCGCGCCCAGCCACGCACGGGCGCGGGGACGGCCCGTCGCAGCGGCGTGGACCGCTGGGCCAGGCGGGTGAGGGCGCGGCTGCGGCGGTCGACCGGCCGGTAGGTGGCCTCGTTGAGCCGCTGCGGGACGAGCTCGGCCCCCAGCGGCTCCACGCCGAGGAACGTCCAGATCTGGTCGAGCACGGTGGACGGCGAGGCCTCCACGTGCTCGGCCAGCGTCACGAAGACCTGGCCGCGGTCGAAGACGTCGAAGAGCCGGTCCAGCTGCTCGCCGTAGAGGCCCAGCGACCGGTAGAACCAGAACGGCTCCCAGTCCTCGCGCGCCCGCCGGTCCTCGGCGTCGAGCGCGGCCGCGAAGTCGAGGGTCTCGCGTCCCTCGAATCGCAGATGGGCCCAGTTGGAATAGGCACGCGCCACCGGCTCGCGCAGCACCGCGATGAGGCGCGCCTCGGGAACGAGCGCCTTGATCCGCGGCGCCGCCTGGGGGTGCCAGAGGTAGAAGGGCGTCGACTCCCCCGCCCACGTGCGTTCGCCCGCCCCGCCGGGCGGATAGCGGAAGAGCGCCTCGTACTCACGCCGGTCGTAGACGTAGGCGGCCGACGCCCGCTCGTCGCCGGGGCCGCGGTGGGCGGGCGCCCGGCCGTCGGCGAGGAAGAACTTGGGCTCCTTGACGGCGGACATCGCGACCTGTGGGTGCTGGTCGAGATACCGGTGCAAGGCGGTGGTGCCGCTCTTGGGCGCACCCACGACGAAGAGGTTCGGCAGCGGAACGACGCGCATCGTACCGGCCGGTCCGCGGCCTGCCGCGACCCCGGCCGTTACCCTGTGCGCTCGTGAGGGGGAGGCTGCCGCGCGCGCCGCGCTGGCGACGTCATGTCGCCGCGGTGCGCAGGTCGCTCGAGTTGCCGGAGCCGAGCCTTCGCAGCGCCGGCGGCGTCTGGGCGGTCGGGCTCGTGCGCGACGAGGCGGACATCGTCGACACCGTCGTGGAGCACCTCCTCGCGCAGGGCGTGGAACGCGTGGTGGTCGCCGACAATGGCTCGCGCGACGGCACCTCGGCGATCCTGCAGAACCTGGCGCAGACGCGTCCGGTGACGGTCGTGGGCGATCACCTGGCCGCCCACTACCAGGCCGAAAAGATCACGCTCCTGGCCCGGGCGGCGGCCCGCGCCGGGGCGGCGTGGGTGGTCCCTTTCGACGCCGACGAGCTGTGGTCGGCACCCGACGGGTCCATCGCCGACTGGCTGGACGGCTGCGGGGCGGCCGTCGTCCAGGTGCCGGTGTTCAACCACATGCCCACGGAGCACGACGACGCCGGTGAGCCCGATCCGGTGCGTCGCCTGCGCTGGCGGAAGCGGTATCCCAACCGCCTCCACAAGGTGGCGTTCCGTTCCCACCCGAGAGCGCGCCTCGCCCAGGGGAACCACGGCGTCAGCCGGCGGGGCCGGCGGACTCGTGGCCTCGAGATCCGCCACTTTCCCTACCGGTCCGAAGAACAGTTCGTCCGCAAGGTGCGCCAGGGCGGCGCGGCCCTGGCGGCAACAGACCTGGAAGCGGAGACCGGCCGGCACTGGCGGGCACTGGCGGCCCGCGACGACGACTCCTTGCGGGCGGCGTGGCGGCAGATCGTCACGACCCACGACGTGGAATTCGAGTGGTGGGTGCCACCCGACGACATCGTCGAGGACCCCGCCCGCGTGAGCCGGCTTCCTCTGGGCCGTTGACGGACGGCCACACAGCACGGCCGTTGACGGACGGCCACACAGCACGGCCCTTGACCGACAGGGGCGCCCACCCGTCGGTCAGCGTCGTCATCGCCACGCGAAACGGCGGCGCGACCATCGCCGACCAGCTGGAGGC
>DATGKD010000040.1:0-8401 GCA_035294855.1 Acidimicrobiales bacterium | reverse complement strand
TCACCGCCGAATCCTTCGATCAGCTCGTCGACGACCTGCGCCACGACCGCCGGCACGACGACATCCCCTCCCACGGCACGCTGGTGCGCGTGCGGCGCCAGGGCGGCCTGCGCGTCGACGAGGCCACGGTGCGCGCCGAGCGCGCCGCCACCGCTGCGGCCATGGCCGAGCGGGCCGCGGCGGCGTCGGGGGGCCAGCACGGCGCGGGCACGACGACCTCGGGGAGTGCTTCGTGACGGTCACCGACGCTCCGCGCATCATCACGGCCCGCTTGGAGCACGACGACTCCCACACCCTCGAGCGTTACCTGGCGACCGGTGGCTACGAGGGCCTGCGCAAGGCGTTGTCGATGACACCCGAGGACGTGGCCCGCGAGGTGGACGCGGTGAGCCTCCTCGGACGCGGTGGGGCCGGCTTCCCGGCCGGCCGGAAGTGGTCGATGCTCCGCAAGGCCCCCACCGCGTACCTGGTGGTGAACGGCGACGAGAGCGAGCCCGCCACGTTCAAGGACCACCTCCTCATCGAACGCGACCCGCACCAGCTGATCGAGGGCGTGGTGATCGCGGCGTACGCCATCCAAGCGGCCAGGGTGTTCCTGTACGTGCGGGGCGAGTTCGCGCTGGGCCTCGAGCGGGTGACGAGCGCGTTGAACGACGCGTACGAGCACGGCGCGGTGGGCAACGACATCTTCGGCTCGGGCTTCTCCGTCGACGTGGTGGTGCACCCCGGTGCCGGCGCATACATCTGCGGCGAGGAGACCGCCCTCCTGGAGAGCCTCGAAGGCAAGCGCGGGTTCCCCCGGATCAAGCCCCCGTACTTCCCGGCGGCCGTCGGGCTCTACGGGGAGCCCACGGTCGTCAACAACGTGGAGACGCTGTCGAACCTGCCGTGGGTCATGGTGCACGGATCGGAGGCGTTCACGGCCCTCGGCGCGGGACGATCCACCGGCACCCGCCTGTTCGCGCTGGCCGGCCACGTGCGCAACCCGGGGGTGTACGAGGTCGAGATGGTGAAGACCACATTCCGCGACCTCATCTATGCGCCCGAGCTCGGCGGCGGGATCCCCGAGGACCGCGAGCTGAAGGCGATCATCCCGGGCGGCGTCTCCGCGCCGTGGTTCGGGCCCCAGCACCTCGACATGCCGCTCGGCCAGGACGAAGTGGGCGACGCGGGTTCGATGCTCGGCTCCGGCTCGGTCGTGGTGATGGACGACTCGACGTGCGTGGTGCGCGCCGCGTGGCGTATCACGCGCTTTTTCTGGCGGGAGTCGTGCGGGCAGTGCACCCCGTGCCGGGAAGGCAGTGGCTGGCTCGAGAAGGTCCTGCGTCGCATCGAGGACGGCGTGGGGCGCGCGTCCGACATCGACCTCCTGATGGACGTGTGCGACAACCTGGCACCGGGGGTGTCGTGGCCTCCCCAGCAGACGACGATCTGCGTGCTGGGGCCCTCGATCCCGTCCTCGATCGCCTCGGGCATCCGCATGTTCCGCGACGAGTTCCTGGTACACGTGAAAGACGGCGGCTGTCCCTATGCCTGACCGCCTCCCTGACCCGGTCGTGACGTCGCACCACGCCATTTCGCACCCCGCCGACCCGGGCGCGACCGTGACGTTCACCTTGGACGGCCGCGAGGCGACGGCGCGCGCCGGCGAGTTCCTCATCGCCGCCGCCGAGCGCGCCGGCACCTTCATCCCGCGCTTCTGCTACCACCCGCGCATGAAGCCGGTGGGTATGTGCCGGATGTGCCTGGTGGAGGTGTCGGGCCCGCGCGGCGCCACCTTGCAACCCGCGTGCTACGTCACGGTGTCCGACGGCCTGGATGTGGTCACCACCTCGCCCAAGGTGAAGAAGGCCCAGGACGCGGTGCTCGAGTTCCTCCTCGTCAACCACCCGCTCGACTGCCCGGTCTGCGACAAGGGCGGCGAGTGCCCGCTGCAGGACCAGACCCTCGCCTACGGCCCGGGCGAGAGCCGTTTCGTCGAGGAGAAGCGCCACTGGGCCAAGCCCATCGCGATCTCCGAGCTCGTGCTGCTCGACCGTGAGCGCTGCATCCAGTGCGGACGGTGCGTGCGCTTCGCCCTGGAAGTCGCCGGCGAGGCGCAGATCGACTTCCTGGGGCGCGGTGACGTCGTCGAGGTGAACATCTTCGAGGATCACCCCTTCACGTCGTACTTCAGCGGGAACACCGTGCAGATCTGCCCGGTCGGCGCGCTCACCGCCACGCCGTACCGGTTCACGGCGCGGCCTTGGGATCTCGACCAGGTGGAGTCCACCTGCACCGTGTGCGCGTTCGGGTGCCGCGCCGCGGTGCAGTCGTCGGCCGACCGCGTCACCCGGCTCCTCGGGATCGACAGCGATCCCGTCAACCAGAGCTGGCTGTGCGACAAGGGACGTTTCGGTTACGAGGCGGTCAACGCCGATGAACGCCTGACCGAGCCCCTCGTGCGCACGGAGGGCGCCGCAGGTCACGGTGAGGACGAGCTCGTGCCGGCCTCGTGGGCGGAGGCGCTCGGACGGGCGGCCGAGGCGATCACCCGGGTGCGCGCCGAGCGCGGCCCGACGTCGATCGGGGTGCTCGGCGGGGCCCGCCTCACCAACGAGGACGCCTACGCGTGGGCCAAGCTCGCCAAAGCGGTCATCGGGACCGACTCCGTCGACGCCCAGCTCGACGACGGTCTCCCCGCCGAGCTGGTGCTCGGTCTGCCCCGCGCCACGATCGACGACGCCTGCACCGCGCGTTGCGTGCTCGTCGTTTCCGGCGATGTCCGCGAAGAGCTCCCGGTGCTCTTCCTCCGTCTGCGGTCCGCCGCGGTCGACGCCGGCGTGCCCGTGGTCGAGCTGGTTCAGAGCCCGTCTGCACTCGGCGCGTTCGCCACCACCGTGCCGTACCGGCCGGGCGAGGCCGCCGCCGTGCTGCGCGCCCTCCTGGAGGGCGGCTCGCGTCCCGACGACGTGCCTGCCGAGACGTGGGAGCGGGCGCTCGGTGCGCTCGGCGCCGCCGGTGCCGACGGTGACGGTCTCGTGGTCGTGCTCGGACGCCCGTCGGCCGCCGAACACGGCGGGCTCGTCGCCGAGGCCGCCGCCACCACCCTGCAGAGGCGTCCGAGAGCACGGTTCCTGCCGGCGTTGCGGCGGGGCAACGTCATGGGCGCCCTGGACATGGGCCTTGCGCCGGGGGTCCTTCCCGGTCGCGTGGGCCTCGAAGAGGGACGCGCCTGGTTCACCGCCGCGTGGGGATCGGTGCCCGAGGAGCGCGGCCGCGACGCGCGCGCCGTGATCGAGGGGCTCGCTGACGGGACGATCGACGCCGTCGTGCTCGTGGGCGCCGACCCGGTGAGCGACTTCCCCGACCGGCGTCTCGCCGAGGAGGCCCTGGGGCGCGCTTCGGTCGTGATCGCCGTGGACGCGTTCCTGTCACCCTCCGCCTGCCTGGCCGACGTGGTGCTCCCGGCGTGCATGGCTTACGAACGGGCGGGCACCACCACCAACATCGAAGGTCGCGTCACGCGCGTGGGCGCCAAGGTGGTTCCCCCCGGCCAGGCGTGGCCCGACTGGATGGTGGCATCGGAGCTCGCGGCCCGTCTGGGCGGTGACCTCGGGGTGACGAGCGCCGCCGAGCTGTGGAACGAGATCGAGCGGGTGGCACCCTCGCACGCGGGGGTCACCCACGACGCGCTCGACGCGCCCGGGGCGCGCGACGGCGTGGTCGTTCCGCTCCCCGCGACGCCGGTGCGCCTGACGTCGCGCCGCTCGCTCGTGCCCTTCGACCCCATGGGGACCCCGGGCATCGAGTCCGTCGAGGTCCAAGGGGCACCCCCGCGTGCCGGCGCGGTCGAGCCCCTCGGCGGGGAGACGGTGGCCCCGGGCGGCAACGGATCGGCCGCCGTTCAGGACCGTGCGCAGGATGGCGCCGAGCGGCCGGCACCCATGCAGTGGTCGCCCGGTGGCGAGGCGACGCAGGTGCCCGCCGTCGACAGCTCCTCGCTACGTCTCGTTGCTCCCCGCCGGCTGTACGACGCTGGCGTCCTGGTGGAGCACTGCCCCTCGCTGCGCAGCCTGGCGCCATCCCCGGTGGCCCGGGTGAACCCCCACGACCTGGAGCCCCTGGGGCTGGGCGACGATCGGCGTGTCCGGGTGCGCTCGGACCGGGGTGCCCTCGAGCTCGACGTGGTGGCCGACGACGACGTCGCCACCGGGGTGGTGGTGCTGGCGTTCGACGGGGCCGCCGAACTCATCGACGTCACGTCCCCGGTCACGCTCGTGCGGCTGGAGAAGCCGTGACCCACCTGCTCGCCCTGGGCGACCCGCTCTACGCGCACGGCGTGCACTGGGTCGAGGTCCTGATCGCCGTCATCAAGGTGGTCGTCGCCTTTGCGGCGCTGGTCGTCTCGGTGATGCTGATGATCTGGTTCGAGCGCAAGGTCATCTCCGACATGCAGGCGCGCATCGGCCCCAACCGCGCCGGCCCCTGGGGCCTGCTGCAGACACTGGCGGACGGGATCAAGCTCTTCTTCAAGGAAGACCTGCTGCCCGAGCGGTCGGACCGCTTCGTGTTCAAGCTGGCGCCGTACCTGTCGATCCTGCCCGCGTTCTTGTCCTTTGCGATCGTCCCGGTGGGCGGTTTCGTGACGGTCTTCGGGCACACCTTCGAGCTGCAGGTGGCCGATCCTCCGATCGGGATCCTGTTCCTCTTGGCCATGTCGTCGGTGTCGGTGTACGGCGTGATGCTCGCGGGATGGTCCTCGGGGTCGAAGTACCCGTTGCTGGGGTCGGTGCGGGCGTCCGCTCAGATGATCTCCTACGAGGCCGCCTACGGGCTGTCGGTCGTGATGGTGGTGCTGCTGGCGGGCTCGCTGTCGACGCGGGCGATCGTCAGCGCGCAGTCCCACACCTTCTTCGGGAGCTGGTTCATCATCCGCACGGGGATCCTGCCGTTCTTCCTCTTCATGGTGGCCATCACCGCCGAGCTGAACCGTCCCCCCTTCGACCTCGTGGAAGCGGAGCAGGAGCTCGTCGGTGGCTTCAACACCGAGTACTCCTCGATCCGCTTCGCCCTCTTCTACCTGGCGGAGTTCATGAACACCATCACCATGTCGGCGGTGGTGGTGACGCTGTTCCTCGGCGGCCCCGACGGTCCCACCGCGCACGTGTTCATCCTGTCGTGGCTCATCCCCGTGCTGTGGTTCCTCGGCAAGACGCTCGTCTTCCTGTTCATCTACGTGTGGTTGCGCGCCGCCTTGCCGCGGCTGCGCTACGACCAGCTCATGGACCTCGGATGGAAGGTGCTCATCCCCCTGTCGCTCGGCTGGGTGCTCATCATCGCCGCGGTCACGCTCGGCCGGTGGTGGGGGATCGGCGTGATCGTCGGCCTGCTCGTCGGCTTCGGGCTCCTCCTGCGGTCGCTGTACGTCGGGTCGGCCCGCGACGAATCGGCCGGAGCGATCGACGCGCCCGGGGGGTTCGCGTCCTGATGGGCTTCTTCGACGAGTTGCGCGACGACCTGAGCTTCCTGGGCGGGTTCAAGGTCACCCTCGAGCAGATGGCCCGCACCCGGGTCACCTGGGAGTACCCGCGCGTGAAGAAGCCGAAGCCCATCCGCCTGCACGGGCGCCACGTCCTCAACCGCTACGAGGACGGCATGGAGAAGTGCATCGGGTGCGAGCTGTGCGCGGGGGTCTGCCCGGCCGACTGCATCTACGTGCGCGGCGCCGACAACCCTCCGGACGCCCCGGTCTCGCCCGGCGAGCGGTGGGGCTTCGTGTACGAGATCAACTACCTGCGGTGCATCCACTGCGACATGTGCGTGGAGGCCTGTCCCACCGAGGCGATCACCGAATCCAAGTTGTTCGAGTTTTCGTTCACCAACCGGGCGGACGCCATCTACACGCGCGACGAGCTGCTGGTGGGCGACGACGGCCGCCCTCGTCAGCTCCCCTGGGAGGACTGGCGCCCGGGCGACGACCTCCACACCTCGGCGTGGATGCGGGCCACGGCACCGGCAGGGGTGGCCGCCTACGAAGGACGGGTCCAGTGGTCGGGCGAGCTCGGCTACGGGACACGTCCGGCCGAAGGTGGCCAGAGCGGACACCGAGACGACCAGGCGACCGGCAACCGCGAGCTGCGCCAGACGTTCTTCGCCCACCTCGACGACGCCGAGCGCGAACCGGACCAGCAGGGACTCCCGGGCGCGCTCAACCGGATGCGCCAGAAGATGGACGCCCGGCGTGCCGCCCTGCGCGAGAGCATGGCGCGGCGGCGCCCAGCTCGTCGTGCGTCGGCGCCGGGGGACGAGTCGTGACCCCGCTGACCGGCTTCGCCGGGCACGGGGCGGGCATGCTCGGAGTGGCGTCCACGGTGGACGCCCTCACGTTCGCGGTGGCGGCTTTCATCGTCCTGGCGGGCGGTATCGGCGTGGTCGTCTCACGCAACCCCGTCCACGCCGCGCTCATGCTCGTGATGACGCTGTTCGGCGTGGCCGTGCTGTTCGTCGAGCAACAGGCCAACTTCCTGGCCGCGGTCCAGGTGATCGTGTACGCGGGTGCCATCGTGGTGCTCTTCCTCTTCGTGATCATGTTCCTCGGCGTGGACCGCCAGGAGAACCTCGCCCAGGAGCCGCTGCGCATCCAGCGCCCGCTCGCCATCGGGCTCGTCGTGCTCGCCCTCGCCGGGCTCCTGGTGCTCGGCATCGGCGCCCACTGGTCGGTGGGTGCGCATTCGGTGGCCGGTGCCGCCCGCGGCCAGTCGGGTGGGGACGTGGCTGCGCTCGGGCGGTCGGTGTTCACCACCTACCTGTTCGCTTTCGAAGCCACCTCCGCGCTGCTCGTGATCGCCGTGGTGGGGGCTGTCTTCCTGGCGCGCCGCCCTCGGGGGCAGGCCGAACGGGACGACCCCCAGCCCGCTCCGCCGGCGCCGCCCGGCGAGCAGACCCGTGACGGCCAGGTGGCCCGCGACGTCGGTAGTCCCGAGGCGAACACGCCCCCATCCGGTGGGGCCGAGCCCGTGGAGACCGAGCCCGGGGAAACCGAGCCCGTGCAAGCTGAGGAGGTGGTGGGGTGAGCCTCGCCGGAGGGTGGTATCTCGGCCTCGCCGCCGTCCTCTTTTCGATCGGGGCGCTCGGGTTGCTCGTGCGGCGGAACGTGCTCGTCATGTTCATGTGCGTCGAGCTCATGTTGAACGCCGCCAACCTCACGTTCGTGACGTTCGCCCGCATGCTCAACGACATCGGTGGACAGGCGCTCGTGTTCTTCAGCCTCGTCGTGGCGGCCGCGGAAGTCGTGGTGGGGCTGGGCATCGTGGTCGCCATCTTCCGTCGGCGTCGCGACATCGACCCCGACGATCTCCACGTCATGCGGGGCTGACGGACAAGGCCCGAACGAGAACCCTGGACCTGGAATCACCGTGCTGCACGCCGCCTATCTGATGCCCCTTTTGCCCCTGGCGGGGTTCGTCGTGCTGGCGGCGGCCGGGCGCCGCCTGGGTGACCCGTGGGCGGGGTGGTTGGGCACGGCCACGGTCCTCGGCGCGTTCGTCGTGGCGTGCATCGTCTATGCGGGCCTCCTCTCCCGCTCGTCGGACCACCGCGTGTTCGTGCAGACGTTCTTCACCTGGATCCCCGTCGGGGGTCTGCAGGTGAAGGCGGCGGTCCTCATCGACCCGCTGTCCATGACGATGGCGCTGTTCGTGACCGGCATCAGCAGCCTGATCCACCTGTACTCGATCGGCTACATGCGCGACGACCCGGACTACCCGAAGTTCTTCCTCTACATGAACCTCTTTGTCGCGTCCATGGTCCTGCTCGTGCTGTCCGACAACCTGCTGTTCACCTTCGTCGGGTGGGAGGGCGTCGGCCTCTGCTCGTACTGGCTGGTCGCGTTCTGGTTCGAGCGCGACTCCGCGGCCAGCGCCGGTCAGAAGGCCTTCATCTACAACCGGCTGGCCGACGTGGCGTTCCTCATCGCCATGTTCCTCGTCTTCTCGAAGGTGGGCTCCCTCGACTACCAGCGGATCTTCTCGCACCTGTCGGCGCTGGGCGGCGGGACCGGCACGGCCGTCGCGCTCCTCCTGTTCGCGGCGGCGGTCGGGAAGTCGGCGCAGTTCCCTCTCTTTCCGTGGCTCGCGGACGCCATGGAGGGCCCCACCCCGGTCTCGGCGCTCATCCACGCGGCGACGATGGTCACTGCCGGCGTGTACCTCATGTGCCGGATCAGCCCGGTGCTGGCGATGTCGCACGCCGCCCAGCTCGTGGTGGCCATCCTGGGCGCGGGGACGGCGTTCGTGGCGGCGACGATCGCGTGCGCCCAGCAGGACATCAAGAAGGTGCTCGCCTACTCCACGGTCTCCCAGCTGGGGTACATGTTCCTCGCCGTGGGCACGGGCGCCTACGAAGCGGCCATCTTCCTCAT
>DATGKD010000039.1:0-3882 GCA_035294855.1 Acidimicrobiales bacterium | reverse complement strand
CGGTCCCCGACGGCGGCGGCCGCACCCCCCGGCACGCGCGCGGCGCCGGCGGCGCGGGGGAGCGCGCCGCGCCGAGCGCCGGCACCGGCACATCGTCGGCGGGCGACGTCATTCCGAAAGAAGACCCTGCGCCCGACGCTTCGGCGTCCGTCGTCCCCTCGAACGAGCTCGCCGACGACGCGGGCACCTCGGAGGAGTTCGACACCGGGCGCCGGTCGTGGACGCCTCCCACGCGCGGTCGCGGCGCGTACCGACCCGGCACCGTGCCGACGCGCTTGGCGGTGTTGCTCGGCGCGGTGGCGATCGCGGCGTCGGCGCTCGCCGTGGTCTTCGGCATCCTGTGGTCCACCGCAGGCTCGGGCGACGCGCAGGCGAGCCAGGCGAAGCAGGTGGCGCAGCTGTTCCTGCTCAAGTTCACCAACTTCAAGCCGAGCACCATCCAGTCCGACTTCCGGGCGCTGCAGAGCTTCGCCACCGGGAACTTCGCGCAGCAGGCGGCGCACAACTTCGGGAACGTCGGCCTGCGACAGCAGCTGGTGCAGGCTCAGGTGCAGTCCAAGGGGACCATTGAGCACATCTACGTCCAGTCCCTGAACGGCGACAAGGCGCAGGTGTTCGCGGTGGTGAACCAGTCCTACACCAACGCCCAGCAGATCCAGGCGGGGAACCCCATGCTGCAGGATGTGCTGCGCCTCGAGATCGACCTGGCCCAGGTCAGCGGGGCCTGGAAGATCTCCGACGTGCTCGTGCTGTCGGGCCCGACGTCCGCCACCACGCCCACGGGCTAGGCACCACGGGGTCGCGAGCCGGCGGTTCGTCGGGGCCAGGCGGCGGCCCGCGCTCAGCCCGTGGCGGCGAGCTCCTCGCCCGCATACACCGGGCACAGCGAACGGAAGCTGCACCATCCGCACAGGGCGGACGGCCGGGGGCGGAAGTCGTCGGTGGCGCAGGCCCGTTCGATCGCCGTCCACACCGCAGACGCCCGCTGGCGCGTGCCGCGCAGCGCCTGCTCCGAGGGTGCCGCCTCGATGACGAGGGGGCCCCGCAGGTACATGAGCTGGACCCGAGCCGGACGCCGGCCGAGGACCGCCTCGCACAGCAGCGCGTAGAACTGCACGCCCGCCAGACGCTGTTGCTCCTGGATCACCGACGGGACGCGCCCGGTCTTGTAGTCGACGACCACGAACTCGCCCTCGGGCGTGACGTCCAACCGGTCGACGATGCCGCGCAGGCAGACGCCGTCCACCTCGGCCTCGAGCGTCAGCTCCATGCCGACGGCGTTGACCGCGTTGGGGTCCTCGAGGCGGAAGTAGGCGTCGACCAGTGCCGCGGCGTCGTCCAAGAAGCCGTCGCGCGCTTCGTCCGGCAGCTCGAGCGCCAACCACTCGGGATCGTCGTCGCGCGCCTCCCACACGCGGCGCAGCTCGGACTGCGCCACGTCACGGGTGCGACCGCCCCTGGGGTGGTTCCAGAACAGCCCCTCGAGGGCCCGGTGCACAAGCGTGCCCTTGAAGGTGGCGGCCGAGGGCACCTCGGGGAGGCGGTCGATGGCGCTGAACCGGAAGGCCAGGGGGCAGTCCTTGAAGGCGGACAGCTTGGACGGGGAGAGGGAACGGGGGGGGACGAGGGACATCGATCGCAGGCTACGCCGGGGCTGTATCAAATCCGCGGTTTTCGCCGGCCGTCGTCGAGACGCTGACGAGCCCGCTGATGACCGGGGCTGCCGACGATCAGGGCTCGCGACGATCAGGGCTCCGACGATCAGGGCTCCAGGTCCAGCCAACGCCCCACCGAGGCCGCCACCGTGTCGGGGTCCTCGAGGGGAGCGAAATGGCCGAGGCCATCGAAGACCACGGGGGAGGCCGGTCGCGGCGACCGCAACCGCCCCGCCAGCCGGGAGAGGACGCCGGCGCCGATGGCGTCGGTGTCCGAGCCGCACGCCAGGGTGACCGGGCAATCGACCGCGGGGAGGTTCGCCCAGACGTCGTGGGACATCCCGTGCGCGTAGATCTGCGCCTCGTGCTCGCGGCGGCACCGCAGCTCGATGCCGTGCGGCCCAGGCGCGAACCCGTTGTCCACGTACGCGGCGAGCACGTCGGGACGAAGACGGTCGAACGGTGCCTTGGACGAGAAATTGGCCACCGCCTCTCCCCGTGACCCGAACCGTTCCCGCCGCCGCAGGGCCCCCGCGGCGAGCGGGTTCCCCTCGAACGCCGGGGCGAGCGGCGGGTCGGAGGGGTACACGACGGGCTCGAAGCAGTAGAGGGACGCGAAGGTCCCCGGTCGTCGCTCCTCGGCGAGCAACAGCGCGGCGCCTCCCGCCGAATGGCCGAAGCCCCGAAGGTGCTCGAGCTCCAGGCCGTCCACCACGGTGAGGACGTCGGTCGCGAAGCCCTCCCAGTCGAAGCGGCCGTCGACCGGGGGGTCCGAGGCCCCGTGGGCCCGCTCGTCGAAGGCGACGCAGCGGAACCGATCGGACAGGCTCCGGGCGAGCGGCGCCAGCACCGGGCCGCAGAACCCGGTGGCGTGCGCCAGGAGGAGGGGAGGGCCCTGGCCGCCGAGGTCGTAGTAGGCGAGGCCGACGCCGTCGGGCGTCGTCAGCCTGCCGGTCGGCGTCAAGGGGCGGAGAACGTCGGGGTCGTCACCGCGCGCGGCGTCCTCGGCACGTGCTGCGGGCGGGGGCACCGGGCCGAAGCTACCGGGTGGCCCGATCACGAGACCGCCATGACCGGGCGTAGCCGGACGGAGAGATAAGAATGGCGCGGTGGAGTCCTTCATCGCCTCGTGGGGCTACCTCGCCATCTTCGTGTTCACGGTGTGCGAGTCGGCGTGCATCCCCATCCCCTCGGAGATCACCCTCGGCCTCGGCGGGGCCCTGTCCTCCAGCGCCTTCTCCAGCGTGTCGTCGGGGGGAACCCACCATCATCTGAACCTGGGCCTCGTGATCGTGATCGGCATCGTCGGGGAGCTCACCGGCTCGTTCGTGTCGTACGCCGTCGGGCGCACCGGCGGCCGGGCGCTCGTGGACCGCTTCGGCAAGTACATCCTGCTCACCCACAAGGACCTCGACCGGGCCGAGGCGTGGTTCCGGCGGCGGGGCGACGGGGCCGTGCTGGTGGGACGGGTGGTGCCGGTGGTGCGGACGTTCATCTCGTTCCCCGCGGGCGTGGCCGAGATGCCGCTCGTGCGCTTCGGGGTGTTCACCTTCGTCGGCGTCGCGGTGTGGGTGAGCGCGCTGGCGTCGATCGGCTATGCGCTGGGGTCGAGCTGGCACTCGATGGTGAAGGGCTTCGGCGACGCCTCCTACGTGGCCGCGGGGCTGGCCGTGCTGGCCGTGGCGGCGGCGATCTTCCACCGCTACCGGGTGGTGCGGGCCGAACGCGAGAGCGCCGGCGTGTCCGACCGGGCCTGATCCGTCGGGGCCGACCGGCAAACCCTTTCCCCGGCTCAGCGAAGTTCGCGAAGAGTTCACCCGGCGGACGCCCCCGCAACGGGCCAGCACACGCCCCTCGGTGGTGCCGAATCCCCTGGTCAGCCCCCCGGGAGGGGGCACGGGCGCGGCGATATGGTCGCCGCCGTGGAGCCGTGGCGGTACGGGGTGACCCTCCTGCCGGGTGCGACAACGGTGGACGACGCGCCCAACGACGCGCGCATCGACGAGGTGCTGCGCGCCCGGACCGAACGCGGATGGGAGCTCGTCACCTTGGTGACCGAGCGCGACGGCTCCGACGTCTTGGTGTTCCGGCAACCTGCGGACGACGTTCCGAGCGAGACGTAGACGTGCGGTGGCGCCGAGCCCCGGCGTCAGGGTGTGTCGAGGAGCAGCTCGCGCAGGCGTGCCACGGCATCGGTGACGCCCAGGACGGCGGCGAGCTCGTCGAA
>DATGKD010000038.1:0-2682 GCA_035294855.1 Acidimicrobiales bacterium | reverse complement strand
CCTCGTACGGCGCCGGCAACTACGGCATGTGCGGCCGGGCCTACAACCCGCGCTTTCTCTTCGCCTGGCCCAACGCCCGGTCGTCGGTCATGGGCCCGGCGCAGCTGGCCGGGGTGCTGTCGATCGTGGCCCGTCAGGGCGCCGAGTCACGGGGCGAGCCGTTCGACGAGGAGGCCGACGCGCAAATGCGGGCCGCGGTCGAGGCCCAGATCGAGTCGGAGTCGCTTCCGCTGTTCCTCACCGCGCGCGTGTACGACGACGGCATCATCGACCCGCGCGACACGCGCACCGTCCTCGGGCTCTGCCTGTCCGTCATCGACAACACCGAGGTCCAGGGCACCCGCGGCTACGGCGTGTTCCGGATGTGAGCCCGTGATCCGCAAGCTTCTCGTGGCCAACCGCGGCGAGATCGCCCGGCGCGTGATGCGCAGCGCGCGCGCCATGGGCATCGCCTGCGTGGCGGTGTGCTCGGACCCCGACGCGGACGCCCCGCACGTGCGTGAGGCGGACGAGTTCGTGCGCCTCCCCGGGGCGAGCGCGGCCGACACCTACTTGAAGGTCGACGTCCTCGTGCAGGCCGCCTGGGCGAGCGGCGCCGACGCCGTGCATCCCGGCTACGGCTTTCTGTCCGAGCACGCCGGGTTCGCCCGGGCCTGCGCCGACGCCGGCCTCGTGTTCGTGGGCCCGCCCGGCGACGTCATCGAAGCCATGGGCTCGAAGCTGGCCGCCAAGGCCACCATGGCCGCCGCCGGGGTCCCGGTCCTGCCCACCGTCGAGATCCCCGCGTCTGCCGAGGGGGGCCGTGACGGGCTCGACGGCCTCGTCGACCAGGCGGCCGCTCTCGGGTGGCCGGTGCTGGTCAAGGCGTCGGCGGGGGGCGGCGGCCGGGGCATGCGCGTGGTCGACGGGCCGGACGGCCTCCCCGACGCGCTGGCGTCTGCGCAGCGCGAAGCGGCGGCCGCCTTCGGGGACGGCACCGTCTTCCTGGAGCCGTACGTCAGCCGCCCGCGCCACGTCGAGGTGCAGGTGCTGGCGGACGCCCACGGCAACGTCGTGCACCTGTTCGAACGCGAGTGCTCGATCCAGCGGCGCCACCAGAAGATCGTCGAGGAGAGCCCGTCCCCCGCCGTGACACCCGAGCTGCGTGCCGAGCTCGGCACCGCCGCGGTCACCGCGGCGCGCGCCGTCGGCTACGTGAACGCCGGCACGGTGGAGTTCCTGCTGTTCGAAGACGGCCGGTTCGCCTTCCTGGAGATGAACACGCGTTTGCAGGTGGAGCACCCCGTGACCGAGTTCGTCACCGGCCTCGACCTCGTCCGGCTGCAGCTGCTGGTGGCGGACGGCGGCGTGCTGCCCGAGGAGGCGATCCATCCCCAGATGCGCGGGCACGCCATCGAGGTACGCCTGTATGCCGAAGACGCCACACGCGCCTGGCAGCCGTCGGCCGGGACCGTGCACCGCTTCCGCGTTCCGCACGAGCCAGGCCTGCGCACAGACAGTGGCGTCGAGGACGGCTTCGAGGTCTCCTCGTACTACGACCCCATGCTGGCCAAGGTGATCGCCCACGCGCCCACGCGCGCCGACGCCGCGCGCGCCCTCGCCGGTGCGCTCGAGCGCAGCCAGGTCCACGGCGTGACCACCAACCGCGACCTGCTGGTGCGCATCCTGCGGCACCCCGAGTTCCTGGCGGGCGATATCGACACCGGGTTCCTCGAGCGCCACGACCCCGCCGTCCTCGGTGCGCCGCTCGCCGACGCGGCGACCGAGCAGCTCCATGCGGTGGCAGCTGCGCTCGCCTCACAGGCCGAGCGCCGGGCCACCGCCACGGTGCTCGCCGGGCTGCCCTCCGGGTGGCGCAACAACCCCTCGCTCCCCCAGACGAGCGCGTACACGGGCCACGGGGGGCGCATCGACGTCGCCTACCGGTTCGACCGCACCGGGCGGTGCACGTCGGTGTGCGTCGACGGGCAGGAGCGGGCCGATCTCACCGTGCTGGCGTGCGGTCCGAGCCGGGTGGTGCTCGCCGCTGACGGCGTGGCGCGCCACTACGACGTGCAACGCGTGGGCGCACTGACATGGGTGGACGGGCCCGACGGCGCGTCGGTGCTCACCGAGGTCGAGCGCTTCCCGCTCCCGGGCGCGCAGCTCGCCGCCGGCGCGCTGGTGGCGCCGCTGCCCGGGACCGTCGTCAAGGTGGCGGTCGCGGTCGGTGACCTCGTGGCCGCGGGCGACACGCTCGTCGCCATTGAGGCCATGAAGATGGAGCACGAGGTGCGGGCCACCGTGGATGGCACGGTGGCCGAGGTGCACGTGGCTCCCGGTGACCAGGTCGAGGCAGGGAGGCTGCTCGTCGTCATCCACGAACCGGACGACGAGCCGGGCGGTGAACCGGAGCGCGACCCGTGAGCGCAGCTGTATGAGAGCACGCACATGACCGACGGCGGCGGCGTGCTGCGGATCGCCAACTGCTCCGGGTTCTTCGGGGACCGGCTGTCGGCGGCGCACGACATGGTGAACGACGGCCCCATCGACGTCCTCACCGGCGACTACCTGGCCGAGCTGACCATGCTCATCCTGTGGAAGTCGCGCCAGCGCGACCCCTCGCTCGGTTACGCACGGACCTTCTACCGGCAGATGGAGGACGTCCTCGGCACGTGCGTCGAGCGCGGCATCAAGGTGGTG
>DATGKD010000037.1:0-22978 GCA_035294855.1 Acidimicrobiales bacterium | reverse complement strand
TGTTCGAAGAGCGTCCACCGCGCGCAGGCTCGCGGCCGGCAGCCCGACGGCGACGGCTTCGGGTGCGCCGCCGCCAGGAGGGGTCGGTCCTCCTCGAGGTCCTGATCGCCTTTTCGCTGTTCGCGGTCGTCATCCTCGCCGCGGATTCCGGGACGATGTTCTCAACGGCGGCGGCCTCGATCGCGCAACAGCGGTCGGTGGCCTCGACGCTCATCTCCGCCGACGTGGCGAACGCGTCCAGCATCCCGTTCAGCGACCTCTCCGCCGGTTTGAATCCCAGCGCAGAGACCCTGGGCAGCGACGCCAACATCCAGGTCGTCGGCTCGACGTACACGCTCAAGCTCACCGGGGCGACCTTGGCGACGTCGAACACGAACACGTCGGAGGCGCCCCTGGTGCCTCACACCTCGACGACGACGATCAAAGGCATCGCCTACAAGGTGGCGTCGTACCCGTCGAGTTCGAACGGGCTCGTCACCCTGGTCGTCGTCGTGACGTGGACCTCTGCGCTGGGTGGTTCGGCGAAGTTGGTCGGCGAGACGCAAATGGCGGCACCGTGAGCACGGCGTCCACATCAGGGCGCGGTCGCGGGCGCACCGCGAGCCGATCGGCGCGCCCTCGTCAGCGCGACATGGAGGGCTTCACCCTCGTCGAGCTCATGGTGGCGATCACCATCACCATCGTCCTGCTCGCCATGGTGCCGTTCGTCATCCAAGCGGTCTCGGACTCGGCGGCCTATTCACAGGGGACAGCGGCTGCTTCGACGCAGGCTCGCACGGCCTTCCAGGAGATGCAGAACCGCGTGCAGTCGGCCAGCCAGGTCTGCCTCCCGACGCAGATGACCACGGTGGGACCCACGGTCACCGCCGGATTCGGGTTGCGGATCATGACCTACGCCTTCGGCAAATCGCAATGGGACCAGTGGATCGTCAACACCTCGACGCACACTCTTCAGGAACAGGAGTGGCCCTCGAACTGGGTGAACGGCAACGCGGTGCCCGCCTGGAACACGGTCGCTACCGGCGTCGTCAACTCCTCGACGGTACCTTTCTCGCTGCCCACCGTGTCGACCGGTTCGCCGCAGACCGTGGCCGCCGACCTTCAACTGCAGACCAGCTACGGGCACACCAAGCAGTCAGCGGAGTTCAAGGCCACCATGGCCGCCCTCGACACGCCGTACACGTCCAATCCGACGGTGGTGTGCGCGACGGCGTCGACCCAGGAGGGTTGGACGTGACGCCCCGTCGGCGACCCCATCGTGATGAACGGGGGAGCGTGGTCGTGCTCGTCCTCGTGCTGTCGGTCCTGCTCATGGGTTCGCTCGTCGCCGCGCTGGGGGCAAGCAATTTCGCCGGGACGATCTCGACCCGGTACAACAACTCGAACCAGGCGTCGCTCGCCGCTCAGGCCGGGTTGGCATACGAGATCAACGCCATGCGCGCGGTGTCGGTGTACACGTCGCTGCCGTGTGGGTCGTTCAGCGGCTCGCTCAGCGCCACCGGAGCGTCGTCCTCGTATGCCGGCACGACGACGTATTACCCCTCCGGGTCGAACCCCTCCGCGCTCACCTGCAGCGGCTCGACGCTCGGCGGGTCCACCCCACCCGCGACCGCCACGGTGACCTCCAAGGGCACGGCGCCTCACGGCGTGCCGATCACCCTGGAGGAGCAGGTCACCATCGCCACGACGACCACCCCGGCCGCCGCGCTGGGGTACGCCCTCTACACCGCCAACTCGCTGAACCTCAGCGGCGCGGCCGCCGTCAACTCCGGCAGCAACAACGCCAACGTGTACTCGCAGGGCACACTCACGTGCGGCACTGGTGACGTCATCCAGGGCTCGGTGACGACCTACGCGGCGCTCACCACGTCGGGGACGTGCACGATGGCGTCACTGACAGCGAGCACGTCGGTCACCCTGCAGAACAGCACGGTCGTGAACGGCAACGTCATCTCCTACGGTGGAACGATCTCGATGAGCGGGTCGGCGAAGGTGAACGGCAACGCCACCGAGACCGTCGGCGGCATCACGATGACCAACGGGACCGTCACCGGCAATGCCTACGCCTACGGCGCGATCAGCCTCTCCGGCGGGGCCCAGATCAACGGCACGCAGACGCCCAACGACTTCGCGCTCTCGAGCCAGACGATGCCTGCGGCGGTGAGCTTCCCCGTGCTCAACCCGAGCGTGGCGACGTGGCAGGGCCAGAGCTGGAACGTCATCCAGATCCCCGGGACGGTCAACGGGACGTCGTATTCGTGTCAGAACGCCCAGGGCACGACGCTCGGCACCGGGCCCAACTACTTCCAGAGCAACAGCAGCGGGGCCGCCGACCCCTTCCAGACGGCCATCGCGGCGCTCACCGGGCCGACCGTCTTCTACGCCCCGACGTGCAGCCCCTCGTACACGAGGTCCCAGACCTTCAGCTTTGCCGCCGACGCCGTTCTCGAGGTCGCCACCTTGTCGTTGGCGAACTCGGACACGTTCGCGTCGACGACGGCGACGCATCACGACTTTTCGATCATGGCCAGCCCGGGGACGGCGTGCAGCACCTCGTCGACGGACATCACCATTTCGAACTCCGCCAGCTTCGCGTCGAGCCTCACCGTGTTCATGTACAGCCCCGGTCAGGTGAGCTACGCCAACAACCCGTCGATGACCGGCCAGATCGTGGCGTGCGGCGGGATCACGGGCTCGAACTCGTTCTCGTTGACGTACGACTCCCAGGCGTCGTCCGAGATTCCGGGCAGCTCGGTGGCGTCCGCACCCACGGAAACGGTGACCAACAAGTTCGTCCTCCACTGAGCCAGGTGGGCCGCAAGGTGGCCGGCCAGGAGGAACAGCCAGGGTTCCCCGGCGCGCGGCGTCCCCCGCGCGCCCGGGAGGCCGAGTGCTCCGTGTGGCCAAGGTGCGTCGCGGCGGACACGCCTACTACCTGGATGTGGCGGCGCAACCGGGCCACGACGGCATCGAAGCCCCCGGCCGATGGCTGGGCGGAGCCCAGGATCTGGGCCTCAGCGGTCCTGTCACCGCGGGTCAGCTCGGCGCCGTTCTCGACGGCGTACACCCGAGCTCCGGCGACCAGCTCGGGTCCTCGCATCATCGGGTGACGGTCGCCGCGTACGACCTGACGTTCTGCTCGCCCAAGTCCGTCAGCTTGTTGTTCGCACTGGGGTCGGAAGAAGTGGCGTCAGAGGTTCGGGCTGCGCACGTCGCCGCGGTGGACGCCGCCGTTCGCTACGTGGCCGACCGGGCCGTCGCCGTCCGGCGTTCGGTCGACGAGACCCGCCTCCCCGTCCAGGCCGAGGGTGTCGCCGCGGCGGGCTTCCTCCACCGGGTCAGCCGTGCCCTCGATCCCCACCTGCACACCCACGTGGTCATGGCGAACCTGGGACGGGGACCGGAGGGCGCGTGGTCGGCGCTCGACGGCCGCGGAATCTACGCGCACGCCGGCGCCGCGGGTGCGCTCTTCCACGTGCAACTCCGTTACGAGCTCACCAGCCGCGTCGGAGTGAGGTGGGAGCCGCTGCGCTCCGGGCGCGGGGACATCGAGGGGATCGGCGTCGAATCGAGGAGAGCCTTCTCGCAGCGGGCCGCGTCGATCGCCAAGCACCTCGCCGACCGGGGCATGGCGAGCCGGCGCGCCACCGAGATCGCCGCGCACGCCACGCGGCCGGCGCGCCGCGCCGACATCGCGCCCGAGGACCTGGGGGAGTGGTGGCGCGCTCGGGCGCGAGCCGTGGGGTTGAGCCCCGGCCGGGTGGCGGCGGTCGTCGGACGGGACGCAGGTCGTCCCGTCGCGCCCCTCGACGAGGCACGAGGAGCCGCCGTCCTGGCGGCGCTGGGCGAACGGGGCCGTCCGATCGCCCGCCGTCACGTCGTGCGGGCATGGTGCGATGTCCTGCCGCGAGGCGCCCCCGCCCTGGCGGTCACCGAGGCCGCCGAACGGACGCTGGAGGTGCTCGTCGGCCCGAGCCTCGTCGACAGCGAGAACCCCGAGGTGCGGGGAGTGGGAGAGCGACGTCACGACCTGCCCCGGGCGAGGTGGCCGCGCCTCGATCGCATCGACTGGCGCGGTCAACAGGAGCTGGAGCGGGCGCTCGCCCGTCGAGGCATGGAGATGGACACCCCGTCGGCAAGGGCGATGGGAAGGGAAAGGGACGTGGACCTGGGGATCGGCCTCGGCTAGCTGTGACCGCCGACGGACCAGGTGCTTCAGATCAGGACCGCTCCGGGACGATGGGGCCGGCGTCCGAATAGCCCTGGCGGACCCCCTGCCCGGCGCGTCGTGTCAGCTGCTCCGGTTCGTAGAGCATCCAGAAGGCATTGCGGGCGTGCTTGCGGGCCCGGTCGACGCACACCGCCGCGAGCCGCTCGGGGTCCTCCTCCTCGTTCTCGTGCACGAAGACCTCGAGCACGTGGGTGTTCGTGAGGAGCTGGGCGAGCATGATCCCCTGGGACGCCTCGTGCGCGCACACCTGGTCGATGGCCGCCTTGCCCGGCATGCCGAGGGCCACGACGATCGCGCAGCCGTCCTCTTCGATGAGCTTCTTGCACTCCACGCCCAGGTCCTTGAAGCCCGGCACCGTGCGCCGCACGATGTCGAATCGCTCACCGTATCCGGGGCACTGCTTCAGCTCGTCGACGGCCTCGGCGCCCATGTCGTAACGGGCGAACATCGTGTCGGCCACCCCGATGCGGTCCATCGCGACATTCTCCCACGCCGCTCGCTTCGTTCAGCCGGCGTGGGCCCCGTGTTCCCGGCAACGGGCGACGAAGGCGCCGGGGGTCACGAGCACGGTCATCCGGCGGCCGCACGACGGGCAGAACCGGGGTGGATCGAGGTCACGACCGCAGCCGGCACACTCCAACGAGGGGCGGCCGCATCCCGTGCAAAAGGCGGCGACGTTCACGACGGCGAACGTTCGGAGAAGCGGAGCCAGCTTCGAGGGGGCCACTCACCAGTCGACATCGAGCGTGGCCCGCATGGCCGCCTCGAACTCGGCGTCGTTCATCGAGGCCCGTGCGGCCAGGACCATGTCGGCGTCGCTGCCGACCGGGATCCGGAGCGGCGGGGCGTCGGCCTCGATGGCGTCGGCGATGGCGCCGGCCACCACCTCCGGCCCCGGGGCGGCGTCTCGCCCCAGCTTGGCGGTCATTCGGTCGACCATCTCCTGGAGCTCGTCGTACGGGGGTGTGTCGACACCATGGTCCACGTGCGCCACGGAGATGTTCGTGCGGAAGTACCCCGGCTCGATGAGCACGGTGCGGATCCCGAAGTGCTCGGCCTCGAAGTGCAGTGCCTCGGACATCGCCTCGACCGCGAATTTGCTCGATGCGTAGAAGCCCGAAAGCGGTGCCGCCACCCTGCCGGACACCGAGGAGAGGTTGACGATGGTCCCCCGGCCTCGCTCGCGCATCTGCGGCAGCACGGCCTGCATCATCCGCAGCGGCCCGAAGACGTTGGTTTCGAAGAGCCTGCGCACCTCGGCGAGCGGCACGCGCTCGACGGGCCCCCCGATGCCGATCCCCGCATTGTTGACGAGGGCGTCGACCCGACCCGCGGCGGCGACGGCCGCGGCCACCGAGCTGTCGTCGGTGACGTCGAGCTGCAGGCGTGCGTCGACATCGAGGTCCTCCAGGGTCTCTGGACGCCGCGCGGTGGCGACCACCTCGTGCCCGCGCTTTTTGAGCTCGACGGCGGTCGCCCGCCCGAACCCGCTCGAGCAACCCGTGATGAGCGTGCGTGCCATTGCGAGGAACCTCCGTGTCGCCGGGTCAGAGCGCTCCGGTGAGCGCACCAATGGGCATGCGGAGGTCGTCCAGCATGCGCAGGTCGTCCTCGGGCGGGCGGCCGAGGGTGGTCAGGTAGTTGCCGACGATCAGCGCGTTGATGCCCGCGGTCATGCCCATCGCCTGGAGATCGCGCAAGGTCACCTCACGTCCTCCCGCGTAGCGCAGGATCACACCCGGCAGCGCCAGACGGAACAACGCGATCCACCGGATCGCCTCCCAGGCCCCCACCAGGGTGCGCTCTCCGAGGGGCGTGCCGGGGCGGGGGTTCAGGAAGTTCACCGGCACCTCGGTGGGGTCGAGGTCGCGCAGCTCGAGCAGCAGCTCGACCCGTTGGGCATCCGACTCGCCCATGCCGAGGAGCGCCCCGCAGCACAACTCCATGCCATGAGCGCGTACCAGTCGGCAGGTGGCGGCGCGCTCGTCCCACGTGTGCGTCGTGCACACCTCACCGAAGAAGGACCGTGCCGTCTCGAGGTTGTGGTTGTAGCGGTGCACGCCGCCGCCGGCGAGCCGGCGCGCCTGGTCCTCGGTGAGGATGCCGGCGGACACCGCCACGTTGAGCCCGGTGTGCGCGCGCACCAAAGGGACGAGCTCGAGGATCCGGTTGAGGGTGCGCTCGTCGGGGCCCCGCACGGCCAGGACGATGCAGAACTCCGATGCCCCGAGCGCCGCGGTCTCCGCCGCGGCGGCGAGGACGTCGTCGGTGTCGAGGAATGCGGTGGCCCGGACCGGCGTGTCGAACGCGGCCGACTGGGCGCAGAAGTGACAGTCCTCCGGACAGCCGCCGGTCTTGGTGGACAGGATGCCCTCCACTTCCACCTCCGGGCCGCACCAGGCGAGCCGGACCTCGTGGGCGAGGGACGCCAGTCCCGTCACCGACTCGTCGGGCACCACGGCGAGGCCCCCCAGCTCTTGCGCCGTCAGGAGCCGCCTTTCGTCGAGGAGCGCGCCGCCGGCCGCGAGGATGCGCTCGCGAGCGACCGACGCCGACGACGGCGGCGGGAGCTGCACCGGGCATGGGCGAGTTGCGCTGCCGGGGTCATCGGCGGGGGGCGTGCGGGATCGGCCCCGATCCGGCGGGCCGAGGACGACCGTGCTACGCGTAGGACGAGCCGTCGGGTCTCTGGGCACGGCGACACGGTAGCGGCGGGTTCCGAGCGGGTCGTTCCAGGGAGGGAAAACGATGGCGTGGGACTTCGAGACCGAGCCCGAGTACGAGGCGAAGCTGGCGTGGGCGCGTCGCTTCGTCGACGAGGAGATCCTGCCGCTCGAGACCCTCGACCTCGACGTCGCCGCGCTCATGCGGGTGGTGCGGCCGCTGCAGGACGAGGTGAAGCGCCAGGGCCTGTGGGCCGCCCATCTCCCCCCCGAGCTCGGCGGCATGGGCTTCGGCCAGGTCCGCCTGGGGCTGCTGCACGAGGTGCTCGGACGTTGCTTCTACGCGCCCATCGTGTTCGGCAACAACGCCCCGGATTCCGGCAACGCCGAGCTGCTCGCGCTCGGCATCGAGGCGACGGGGCGCGAGGACCAGCGCGCCCGGTGGCTCCAGCCTCTCCTGGACGGGGAGCTGCGCAGCGCCTTTTCGATGACGGAGCCGGGCGCAGGCGCCGACCCCACCCTCATCACCACGAGCGCGGTGCGTGACGGGGAGGAGTGGGTCATCAACGGCCACAAGTGGTTCACCTCCAACGGCTCGATGGCCGACTTCCTCATCGTCATGTGCGTCACCAACCCCGACGTCCACCCGTACGCGGGGTGCTCGATGATCCTCGTGCCCGCGGGCACGCCCGGCGTGGACATCGTCCGGGACGTGCCGACGATGGAGCACCCGTTTCCGTCGGTCGGCCGCCCCGGGGGTCACTCCGAGGTCGTCTACCGGGACGTGCGGGTACCCCTCGGCAATCTGGTGGGCAACGAGGGCGACGGCTTCCGGCTGGCGCAGATGCGACTCGGCCCGGGTCGCATCCACCACTGCATGCGATGGCTCGGGCAGTCGCGGCGCGCCTTCGACATGCTGTGCGAACGCGCCGTGTCGAGATATCTGCACGGGTCGCTCCTGGCGGACAAGCAGATGGTCCAGCAGTGGGTGGCCGACTCCATGGCCGAGATGTCTGCGGCCCGCCTCATGACGCTGCACGCCGCGTGGAAGATGGACAAGGAGGGCGCCCCCGCTGCACGGGTGGAGATCGCCATGATCAAGTACTACGGCGCCGGCGTGCTCTACAACGTCATCGACCGGGCCATCCAGGCCCACGGGTCACTCGGGTTCTCGACCGATATGCCCCTCGAGCACATGTACCGGGCGGCCCGGGCGGCTCGCATCTACGACGGCCCCGACGAGGTCCACAAGGTCACCGTGGCCCGCCAGGTGCTCAAGAACTACAGCCCGGTGGATGTCCCCACCGAGCACGTGCCCACCCGGCAGGAGGCGGCCAAGAAGAAGTTCGCCGATCTCCTCGTCGAGGTGAGCGCCAACGACTGACGCACCGGTCCGTCGAACAAAGGTCGCCTCAGGCGTAGGCGAGCGAGGCGATCTGGCGCTCGTAGACGACGGCGAGGCTGAGCGCGGTGGAGCTGGCGCTGCCCCCGCCGGTCGAGTCGACCAAGGTAGGCAGCGGCACGTAGTGAGCGGTGAAGTTGTTCGCCGCGTTGACGGTCCCGCCGTACACCTGGCCGTAGCCGGTGCTGTTGTTGCTCACCGTGACGGTGCACGGCGTGTACAACATGACGTTCAGCGTGCTGGCGAACGTCGTGTTGTTGGAGAGCGAGATCCCCGGCTGGCCCGAGTTGCACGTGGTGGTCACCCCGCTGACGGTGCTCGGCACGACGAGATAGAGCAGCCGCGTGGTCGAGTTCGTCGACTGCCAGGTCGTGTTGTTCTGCATCGAGAATCCCCCCGTCGAGAACACCGCCAGGTTCTGCTTCAGGCTCAGGCTCGTGTTGTTGGACCACGACAGGGCACACGACGTGATGATCACCGTGGGGGCGGTGGCGCTCGCCATGTTGGCGATGTCGGTGTAGACGCCGCCGGCGGTGCAGGTGTTGTCGGTGACCTGGTTCGTCCAGCCCGCGGCGTTCCAGTCCGAGGCGATGGTCGACCCGTTCACCGGCTCGGGGACGGTGGGGAAGGTCTCGGCAGGCGGGTTCGTCATCGTGGTGTCGTTGGGCACCTGGGTGTGGTCGACCGCCGCGTTGTTACGGAGGGTGATCGAGCAGTAGGCGTAGGCGCTCTGGTCGACCACCGCGTTGTTGCTCATGGTGATGCTGCCCTGCGTGCCCGGGCTGATGCACCCGCTGTGGCCGGTCGACGAGGCGCTCCCACCGATCACGGAATTGTTGGAGAGCGTGATGTTGCCCACCGAGGTGACATTGCCCGTCACCGAGCAGTTGTTGGACCCGGTGAACGAGCCCTGGGCGGTGACGCTGCCCTGCACGGCGAAGTTGTTGCCGCACGAGACGCTGCCGTTGGTGTACAGGTTGGCGTCGTTGCTGACGTGCGCGTAGATGGTGGTGCCGTTGGAACCCGCCATCGAGGTATTGGTGAAGATCGCCTGGTCGAACACCGGTCCGGTGTCGCTCACGCTCACCTTGACGAGTGCTTCCATGTACTGGGCGACCTTCCCGTCGGATCCGGTCGAGATCACCTGGGCGGCGGCGAGCGTGGTGCCCCCGTGCACCGCACTGCACGATAGGGCCGAGTCGGTGGGCGGATAGGTGTCGTAGTAGTTCACGGTGTCGGAGAACGACGAGGAGGTGGGGACGGTGGCGAAGCTCTGGGTGATGGCGGCGGTCCCGCAGGGCAGGGAGGACGTCTGGGCCTGCTGGATGGTCTCGTAGGCGAGGTTGAGGCCGCCCTCGGCCGCGTCGAGGGCTTGCGCCTGCTGACGCCGGAACGTGGCGTCGCCCTGGCCCGTCGACGCCACCTGGAAGGCGATGCCCACGGTGGTGGACATCACGGCCACCAGCGCCAACGACAGCACGATCGCCATGACGCCGTCCTCGCCGCGGACCTTCTTCATGGGGTGGGCACCGGGGAACAGTCGCCGGTGTTCTGCGGGTAGTACTCGGCGTCGCGGCCGGCGATCGACGCCTTGAACTCGATCGGCCCCGGCGCGCCGCTGCTCCCGCGCACCCAGAGGTCGACGTCGAGAAGGCGGCCGTTCGAGGTGCCGCCGTAGTTGGAGCCGGCGTCGAGCACGAACGGCGGTTGGGAAGAATTGTTCACGATGCCGGTCAGCTGTGTCGACCAGCTCTGCACCACGCCGTTCGACTGCCAGAGGTCCGACCAGCTGCGGATCTGCAAGGCGCCGGTGTCGAGCACCCGCCACTGCACGCACGTGAAGATGCCGTTGGTCTGGGTGTAGATGCGCAGCGAGAACCCGGTCGGCACGGCCGAACTGTCGGGGTTGTGGCCCGCGTTCGACCCCTCGGTGGCCGGGTTGAACAAAATGTTCGCCGACACCGCCTCCTGACGCAGTTCGTTCATGATGAGCGCGCTCACCGCGGACGCCTGCCGCTGGGAGATCGCCTGGTTGCCGACACCGAGCATGGTGCCGACGGCTTGCATGCCGATCGCCATGACGACGACGAGCATGCCCATGGCGACGACGACCTCGAGGGCGGTGAACCCCGCTTCGTTGCGCTTCGGCCTGCGGCCACCGGTGTGGGCACGCCGTTCGGAGGTGGCGGGCGCGGACCTCACGGCGCTGCCTGATACGAGGTGCTCGCGGTCAGCTCGCCCAGGTTCACCGCGACCGAGAGGTTGGCGATCGTGGTGGCGCCCTGGGTCACGGCGAACGACACCGATCCCTGGATGGGAGAGGAGATCGTGGCCGTCGACTGGCAGGGCGTGGTGCACCCGCTCGGCGTGGAGATGGAGGTCGTGGCCGTCCCCACGCTCAGCGCCGCGGCGAGGCTCACGGTCACCGGGCCGCCCGCGACGCCCGGGTCGACGACGTTCACCGCAGGGATGGAGATCGCTTGCGGCGTCGACCCCAGCGCCAGCACCTGCGACGTGTAGCCGGTGCCGTTCCAGAAGCAGACGTACGGCGTCGACGAGCCCGTCGGCATGGTGGTGGTGGCCCGGTTGGCGTTGACCCCACTTTCGGTGCTCACCCTGTCGGCGTAGTTGACGAGGGCGACCATGTAGTTGCCGGTGGGGCAGTTGGCGTTGGGGGACACGCTGTTGCCCCATCCCACCGGTGCCACCGCGTCGAACCCGGGCAGGAGCTGCCCGGGCAGGCCGCCGAGCTGGAGGGTGCCGACCGAGCGCTGCAGGCCGGCGTGCACGCACCCGTCGCCGCTCGTGGACGCGCAATACGAGCCCGACGGGCTCGTGTAGCGGCCGACGAAGCCGGCGGTGCTCGACGGTCCCGTGGTCAGCGACACGAGTGGCGCCTGGAGCAGCGACACCGACCCGGCGTACAGGCCGGCCTGGATGGTCGTGGTCGTACCGCTCTGCGTCACCGAGCCGCTGCCGCACGGCAGGCCCGTGGCCTGCGTCACGCCGGCCAGGTCGTGGCACGCCGGGCTGCTCGACGCCGACGCCGTGCTCGTCGTCGTGCCGTTGTCGCTCCACGACGACGCCACGGTTATGGAGTTGGCCCCGGGCCCGCTCCCCGAGACCGACGAGGAAGAGCCCGTCTGCGAGAACGCGTTGGTCTGCGACGTGCCGGTCGTGGAGCCCGGGTCGTTGTCAGCGGCGGAGGACGCCTTGGACGACCCGTAGGCCTGCGGTCCGCCCGACGTGTCGATGACGCCCCCGGACGCCTCGACGGACCCGAGGACCGACGACACCTGCTCGATCTGCATCGTGTCGCTCGCCCGCGGCAGGGTGAGAGAGGCGTCGGTGAAGCTCACGCCGAGGAGGGTGCCGGTGACGGTGACGCCGGACGCGGTACCCGCGGTTCCCTGCGCGTAGAAGAACGGCTGGCACGGTGCCGCGAACGGGTGGTTGGTATCGGTGAGGCAGCCCGAGCTCTCGGAGTAGACGAGGGTCTGGGCGCTGATGCGCGAGACGCCGCCGATGGCGTTGGCGTGCCACGACACCATGATCGTCACCCGGTACACGCCCGTCCCCGCGCCGTCGATGGTCGGATAGGCGGCGATGGTGTACGTCGTGCCGCGCGCCGTCGTGGTGGCAATGTGCGGCACGAATGGCGCCTGGGTGTAGGCCAGCGAGCCGTGGGGGACCTGCTCCCCTGTGGGGACGAACGTGTAGGTCTGGTTGGGGGCCGTGCCGGTCACCGAGATGTTCGCGTCGGTGGCGATCGTCGTGTCCGACGTGCTCAGGCCGTTGGCGACGATCTGGTACGGCACGGCCCGCACCTCTTCCATCGCCTGGTTGAGGAGCCCGCCCGCCACCTGCTGGCTGGTCGAGTTCCCGATGCTCAACAGCTGCGAGCCGAGGACCGAGCCGATACCGACCAGGCTGACGGCGAGGAGCATCGTCGCCACGACCACCTCGAGGAGGGCGAAGCCGTCGGACCCTCCGACATCGCTCGCGCGGTGGCTGTACGTGTTCCAGAACAGGGCGAGCGCGCCGGCGGGAAGCAGAGGGGATCGCCGAGGGGTCCGGGTGGCGGTCGCAGGGCGCCCGGGGCGCGGACGCGCGGCCTCGTCCTCCGGCCCGGGCCGCCCGACGCCGTGCGCTCCTCTGCCCTCCGCCCGCACCAAGGCACCCTCCCGGGGTCGGGGACCGGCCCCCGCCCGTGCCCTCCGACCTGGATGTATCGGTCCGGTCGGGACGCCGGTTGAACTCCGGACGGCCAATTCCGGCGGGAACTCGCCTCGAGTTCGCGCGGGGGTTCAGGACCGGCCGTCAAGCGCCGGGACCGGGATCCCGATGACCCAACAGGCGGCATGTGGCGAGAGGCAATGGAGATGGAGTTCGACGCGGCCCGAGAGCAAGGAGCTGCCCCGGGGGCAGCGTCGTCTCCCGGGCCACAGGTGGCCGAAGAGCCCCGCGGCGATGCGCTGTGGGAGATGGCCCTCGACGGGATGGACTGGGCGCAGGCGCCCAAGCCGTTCCGGGTGCCGGTTCGGAAGCGGCAGGACCATCTCCGCACGAAGATCGCCGTCGGCGTCGGCGTTCTCCTCGCCGGCATCGGGGCCATCTGGTTCGCCGGCGCCCGGGTCACGTCGGCTCCTTCCCCGGCCCCTCAGACCCTCACCCCGACTGGTCAGGTGGGCCCGGCTCCCGGGTCGGCGGGCGACTCCCGCGCCGGCGCCGCATGTTCGGTCCAGCCGGTCACGCCCGATCCGCCCGCGGGAGGTACGACCGACGTGATGGTGACCGGCGCGCCCACGGGATCGGCCATCACCGTGGCGGTGAGCTATGCGGGTGGCACGACCCGGTCCTCCGTCACCGCAGATGGCTCGGGGGTCTCCTACGTCGCGGTCAACCTGTCGAGCGCACCCGCGGGGAGCCCCGTCCAGGTGTCGGTCAGCGCGGGCGCCACGTCGTGCCACACGTCCTTCACCCCGTCGGCGGCCGGAGCTCCCGCGTCCTGACGCCGGGCGAGCCTGCACCCCTGCCGCCCACAGGCGGCCACCCTTGACCGTTCGCCCTGGTCGTGTCGAAATCCATCCATGGTGTGGAGCCGGACGGCGGTGACGGCGTGAGCCCGTGCGGGTAACCCTGTGCGGGACCCGGGGCTCGACCCCGGCGCCCGGGCCAGCCCACGTCCGCTACGGCGGCCACACCTCGTGCGTGGCCATCGCGCGCGACGGCGAGCCGCCCCGGCTCGTGCTCGACGCGGGCACGGGCATCCGCACGCTGAGCGCTGTCCTGGACGGTCGGCCGTACGAAGGGTCCATCGTCTTCGGCCACCTCCATTGGGACCACACCCAGGGCCTGCCGTTCTTCTCGGCGGCCGACAATCCCAAGGCGCGCACCGACGTGTACGTTCCCGCCCAGGGCGATGCCGAGGAGGTCCTGGCGCGCGCCATGTCCCCCCCGCACTTCCCGATCACGCCGTGGGAGCTGCGCGGCGCGTGGCGCTTTCTGTCGCTCGAGGAAGGCACCCACGACATCGAAGGCTTCGCGGTCACGGCGCGCGACATCCCGCACAAAGGGGGCAGGAGCTTCGGCTTTCGCGTCTCCGACGGGACGTCGACGATCGCGTACCTGTCCGACCATTGCCCGACCGTGCTCGGTCCGGGTCCCGAGGGGCTCGGCGAGTACCACGAGGCCGCGCTGGCGCTGGCGAGCGACTGCGACCTGCTCGTGCACGACGCGCAGTACCTCGACGCCGAGTTGCCGGCACGGGCCAGCTTCGGCCATTCGGCGATCGGCTACGCCGTGGGCCTCGCCGAGCGGGCGGGCGTCAAGCGGCTGCTGCTCTTCCACCACGACCCGCCGCGCACCGACGACGAGATCGACGCCATCGTGGCGTCGTGCGCGTCGCGTGCCGTCCCCGTGGTGGGGGCGCGCGAGGGCATGGTGGTCGACCTGCCGTAGCGCGCGGGGGCTCCGGGGTCGGGCTCGAGCCGCCGGGGCGGCCGATGATCCCGCGCTCGGCGCGTCGTCTTCATGTCCGTCGTCGGACGCGTGCGTTCCACCGGGTATGAACGCGTCCGCCTGGACGACCGGAGGTGTGCGATGCCGCAGCCCAGCCAAGACCCTGGGCTCCAGGCTCTGGAGCGGTTCGTGGGTGCTTGGACTATCGAGGCGGCCGGCCCCGACGGCCAGCCCTGGCCCGGCACCGGAACGGCGACGTTCGAGTGGCATCCCTCGAGGGCGCATGTCGTCCAGACCACCGCAACGCCCGGCGCGCCCCGGAGCGTCTCGATCATGGGTTGCGACCCGGCCCAGGGCACCTACGTCCAGCTGTACAGCGACGACCGGGGGGTGTGCCGGATCTACGACATGAGACTCGACGGCGACGAGTGGTCACTCGAGCGAGTGGGGGAGCCGTTCCCCCAGCGGTTCACCGGGGCGTTCAGCGCCGACGGTCACACGATCTCGGGGCGGTGGGAGAAGGCCGAGGACGGGACGACCTTCACCCTCGACTTCTTCCTGACGTATCGACGCGAGGTCGCTTGGGCCCGTTGATCGTCCTGCTCCTGGGCCGCGGCGGTGGCTGGCCGGGCCTCAGGATCCGGGAACGGCGGGGTGGTCAGGAACGACCTGACCGGGGGCCTACAGTCTGCGCCCGTGGCGGTGCGGGTGGTCCTGGCGGAGGACAACTACCTCGTGCGCGAGGGAGTCCGGAAGCTCATCGAAACCGAGGAGGACCTCGAAGTCGTCGACGTGTGCGCCGACTACGACTCGCTGCTCGCCTCTGTAGAGGACCACAAACCCGACGTCGTGGTGACCGACATCCGCATGCCGCCGACGGGGACCGACGAGGGGATCCGCGCCGCAGCCGTCCTACGCGAGCGCAATCCGTCGACCGGCGTGGTGGTCCTCAGCCAGTACTCGGAGCCCGCGTACGCTCTCGCCTTCCTCGACGGTGGGTCGCGCGGGCGCGCCTATCTCCTCAAAGAGCGCGTCTCGGACATCGGCCAACTCGCCGACGCCATCCGTCAGGTGGCCGAAGGGGGTTCGGTGATCGACCCGGTGGTGGTCGACAGCCTCGTGGCGGCGCGGGCCAAGCCGCCCGACTCGCCGCTCCACCGACTCACCGCTCGAGAGACGGAGATCCTCTCGGAAATGGCCAAGGGGCGGAACAACGCCGCGGTCGCGGCCAGCCTGGTGCTGTCCGAGCGCGCGGTCGAGAAGCACATCAACTCGATCTTCTCCAAGCTGGCGCTGTCCGAGGAGCCCGACGTGCACCGGCGGGTGAAGGCCGTCCTGCTCTTCCTCTCCGACCACAGCGCCTGACTCGCCGTCGGGCGCATGTCCCGGGGGTGCTGCCACCCCGGCGACAGTGGTGCTGGCTTTCCTATGAGTGGCCCGATGACCCTGCCAGGATGGAGGCGTGGCTGACGCAGCAGTCGCCCCGGAGCCGGTCGCCGTCCTGATCGTGGACGACCAGATGCCGTTTCGGGCGGCAGCGCGCTCGGTGGTGGGCGTCACCAAGGGCTTTCAGGTGGTGGGCGAAGCCTCCTCGGGCGAGGAGGCGATCGACAAGGTCGACGAGCTCCACCCCCAGATGGTGCTCATGGACATCAACATGCCGGGCATGGGGGGGATCGCGGCGACCCGCCAGATCACCGATGCCCACCCCGACGTGAGAGTGGTGCTGCTGTCGACCTACGACGAGGAGGACCTGCCCGCCGACGCCAAGACGTGTGGCGCCGCCGGGTACGTGCACAAAGAGCAGTTCGGGCCCGACGTACTGGGACGCTTCTGGGAGCCAGGCCCCGCGTAGCAAGAGACGCCAGGCGGTGAGGTCCCGACGTGGACAGCTGCTGGATCTGCGATGAAAACGAGCGCCAGGCGTCCGGCCACTGCGTGGGCGCGGTCGCCGAGCTCACGACAGGCTGGGTCCGCCTCCACCGGCGGCAGCGCTATCGCGGGGCGTCGTTCTTCGTGGCGCGTTCGTGTGTCCGCGAGGTGTACGACCTCGAGCCCTCGGTGCGCGACGTCCACCTCGTCGAGCTCGCCGAGGTGGCGGCCGCCGTCGATGCGGTGTTCGCCCCCCGGAAGATGAACATCGAGTCATTAGGCAACGGCGTGCCGCACCTGCACTGGTGGCTCACGCCGCGCCACGACGACGACCCTCGGCCACACGCGCCCATCTGGGAAGACACCGATTTCCTGAAGGAGATGTGGACCGAGTCCGGCTTCGCCGACGAGCACGTGCTTGCACGCGACGCCGGCCGCCTGCGCGCCGAACTCGAGACCCGGGGACTCGTCGTCTGAGACGCCTCGTCTGGGACGCCTCGTCTCACCAGCAGAGAGCTGACCAGCAGAGAGCTGACAAGGGGAGCGCCACCGGACGGCGGGGCCGTGTGCCCGATTCGGCAGCGCCCGGAACCGGGGCTCAGGTGCGAATGGGGATACGTCCGCTGACCGTCGTGCCCTGGCCCAGCGCCGACTGCACCGCCACCGTGCCGCCGACGGCGCCGACGCGGTCGCTCATGTTCACGAACCCCGCGCCCTTCGCCTGGCTGCCGTGGGCGTCGAACCCGGCGCCGGTGTCGGCGACCTCGAACATGACGCTGCCGTCTTCCTCCCACACGCGCACGGTGGCCTCGGCGCCCTCGCCCGCGTGCTTGCCCGCGTTCTGCAGCGCCTCCATGCAGCAGAAGTAGACCGCCGCCTCCTCCTCGGACCCGTAGCGCCCGAGCCCCTCGGCCTGGACCGCGGTGGGCAGGGCCGCTCGCCCGGCCGCCGACCGCAACGCCTCGGCGATGCCCCGGTCGACGAGCAGCGGCGGGTAGATCCCGTGCGCCAGCGCCCTGAGCTCCTGGACCGCGTCCTGGAGGCCCTCACCCAGTTGGTCGAGGATCTGGGCGGAGGCCTCGGGATCGGTCTCCGCCAGCTTGCGCGCCAGGCGCACGTTCACGGCCAACGCCACCAGGTGCTGCTGCGCCCCGTCGTGCAGGTTGCGCTCGATCTGGCGGCGCGCCGCGTCGGACGCGGCCACGATGCGGGCACGCGACGCCTGGAGCTCGGCCGCCTGGCGGCGCACCTCGTCCAGCGTCTCTTTGAGCGCGGAGTCGAGCTCCACGTTGTGCAGGGCGAGTCCCACCTGACGCGACAGCTCGGCGAGCATGAGGTCGTCGTCGGAGGTGAACGCGTCACTGCCGGGCTGACGGGCCACGACGATCATGCCCAGCACCTGGCCCGAGTGGGTGGCGGGCGCCACGCGCGCGATGGCATCGGTGCGCCCCTCGAGGAGGGTCGGCAGCCAGATCTCCAGCCACGCGTTGCCGGAGACGCCGGCGCGCGCCACCACCGTCTGCTCCTCGGCGTTCAGGGTGATCCGTCGCACGGGGGCGTCGGGGACCGAGACGGTGCGCTCGAGCTCGCCACCCGAACCCGTCCACACCTCGGCGGTCATGAGGCCGAGCGTCTTGCGGAGCGACTCCGCCACTTGGAGCAGCAGCTCGTCCATGGGGATGGCGCGCGACAGCCGTGTCCCGAAGGTGCGCACCACCGTGTCGGGCGCTTCGCGCTCTCCGTAGACGAGGCGGTTGGCGTACTGCGTGAGGCGCTGCCGGGCCGGGCCGTACAGGAGGGCGGACAGCGCCGCGGCGGCCATCGACAGCGCCAACAGCGAGCGCTCCTCGTGCGTCGGCGTCCGCCCGAGCCCGATCACCACGACGACGTAGACGACCACGACGATCCCCGTCAGTCCGGCGAGCGACACCGTGTGGGCGAGGATGCGGTCGATGCGCCCCGCCAACCGTCGGGAGCTGCCCATGGCGAGCGACACGGCAAACGGCAGCGCCGCCACCATGACCACGAGCCCTGCCCGGGTGGGCCAGCCCCACAGGAGACGGAACGCCAGGGAGACGACGAGGACCTCGCACGCGATGGCGAACGCCCACCCGAACCACTGCATCCGCTGGCGCTCCACGCCGCGCGACTTCGTGTACCGGCGCTGTGATCCCACGAGCCCGATCAGGGTGGTGACCGAGGCCTCGGCGGCGATGGGCCACAGCGGCAGCGCGGGGCGCCGGGTCCACAAGATCACGCCGATGGCGGCGCCCGCGACGTAGCCGGTGCCGATGACCACCCGGCTCGTGCGGCAGCGACCGTCGGGGAGCCCGAGCAGGGTGTGCATGACGGCCACGGGCAGCAGGGCGGCGGTGACCGGCACGACGAAGCGGGCCACCGACACCACGGTCGCACCCGCCGATCCGCCGTGCGCGCGTGCATCCACGACCGCTGCGAACACCGTCGCCGCGGCGCCGAGCGCCGAGCCCCACAGGACGAGAAGGCCCTGGCGCTCGAACGGCCGGCGCACCAGCGCGAACGCGCCCGCCAGCGCGAACGACGCCACGAGGGCGGCGCGCAGCGACGTCGTTGCCAGCTGGCCGTGGCGGTCGACGAGCGGTGCGTAGACGGCGATGGCGAGCGCGGCCGCGACCGCGACGATCGCCAGCACCGAGGTCCCCGGCCGGCGTTCGGCGGGGGCGGCGCTGGCACCGGGCGTCGCGGGGGTGATGGCGTCGCTCCCGCCCAGGACGGGCGTGTCCGTGACGCGCACGCTCATCGGGCGCCCACCGATCTCGGCACGCTCACGTGGTTCTCGGCGGGGCGCTCATGGCCGCCTCCGTCGAGGCGTCGCCCGGCCGCTCACCCTCGATACGGCCGTCGCGCATGTGCACGATGCGGCTGGCCGCCTGGGCCACGTTGGTGTCGTGGGTCACGAGGAGGATCGCCTGCCCGCCCGTGTGGAGGCGCCGGAAGAGCTCGAGCACCTCGAGACCTCCCTCGGTGTCGAGCGCGCCGGTGGGCTCGTCGGCCAACAGGAGGGTGGGCTTGTTGGCGAGCGCCCGGGCGATGGCGAGCCGCTGGCGCTGTCCCCCGGACAGGACGCCCGGCGCGGCGGCGTGCTTGTCGGCGAGCCCGAGCATGTCGAGCAGGTCGCGCGCCCGGCTCTCCGCCTGGCGCCGGCGCGCCCCGGCGATCACAGCCGGCAGCGTCACGTTCTCCAAGACGCTCATGCCCTCGAGAAGGTTGAAGAACTGGAAGACGATGCCGATGTGGGCGCGCCGCATGCGCGCCAGTGCGTCTTCGTCCTTGCCGGCGAGCGATTCGCCCGCCACGACGATCTCGCCCTCGCTCGGGGTGTCCAGGCCGGCAACGAGGTTGAGCAGCGTGGACTTCCCGCAACCCGACGGGCCCATGATCGCCACGAATTGGTGCTCGTCCATGGTGAGGTCGACGCCCCGCAGTGCCCGCACCGGCGCCCCCTCGGCTTCGTAGGTCTTGCGGACGCCGCGCGCTTCCATCACTTGCATCGGATCAGTTCTCCCTCTGTGGACGATCTGGGTTCGGCCCATCTGGGTCCGGGTTGCTCTGTGCCGCGATCTTCCACGCCCCGACCGGTGTGGTGCGGCCCTTCACCAACGCGGGTGGGATCTCCTCGGCGGCCGGCGGGTCGGTCAGCGCGTGGTACGTCGGCTCGCTGAGGACGGTCTCGCCCGGCTCCGCCCACTGCTGCAGACGCTGGGCCAGGTTCACCGTGTCCCCCACGAGCGTGTACTCGAGGCGCTCCTCCGACCCGAGCAGCGCCGCGGCGGCAGGCCCGGTGGTCACGCCGATGCCGAGCCCGAACGGCACCATGTCCGCCTCGACCCAGCGCCGGTTGATCTCGTCCTGGGCGGCGTGCATGGCCAGGGCGGCGCGCACGGCGCGTGCCGCGTGGTCCTCCATGGCGACCGGCGCCCCGAACACGGCCATGACCGCGTCACCCACGAACTGCATGACCGTGCCGCCCTCGTCCATGATCGCCCGGCTCATCTCGGCGCGGTGGACGTTCAGCTGGCCGGCCAACGCGCTCGGGTCGGCGAGCTCGGCGATCGTGGAGTACCCGCGGATGTCGGACATGAGCACGCTGACGACGAGCGATTCCGTCTCGCCCACCCGCCGGCCCTGACGGACGAGGAGGTCTGCCACCCCCCCCGGCAGCAGGCGGCTCAGCGTCTCGCCCTGCTCCTCGCGGTTCACGATCGCCTCGTGCAGCATGCGCAGTCGCCGCAGGGAATTCTGGCCGCCCGTGCTCGCCTGCCGGGCGATGCGCAGGAACAGCTTTTCGACGGCGTCCGCCGCGGCGGCGGCGGTCGTGCCGGTCGTGGCCGCGATCGCCTTGATGGGCCGGCCCTCGGCCACGAGCCGGAGCAGTTCCTCTTCCGCCTCGCTGAGCTCGCCGGTGTCGGTGACGGGGTGGACCATGGACTCGACGATGACGGGATCGAGCACCGAGCCCCCGGTCGCCACCGCCCGCACGGCGCGCGCCAGCTGGTCGCCCTCCGCGATCCGGTCCTTGAGGAGGTAGGCGCAGCCGGCCGCCCCCTCGTCCAGCAACGAGATGGCGTATTCCGGGTCGTCGAACTGCGACAGGATCACAATGCCTGTTCCCGGGTGGCGCTTGCGGATCTCGTGGGACGCCTCGATGCCTTCTTGCTGGAAGTTGGGGGGCATGCGGATGTCGGTGACCACCACCTGGGGAGCGAGCTTGCCCGCCCCGGTGACCAGCTCGTCGTAGTCGGCGGCGGTCCCCACGACCTCCAGGTCGGGCTCGATGGCGAGCAGGGCGCGCACCCCCTCGCGCACGATCAGGTTGTCGTCCGCCAGGAACACGCTGATGGCGCCCTCGGGCATGGTCACATTTGGCCTGCTCGGCGGCCCAGGGTCAAGGGTGCGCGCCCCCGATAGGCGGGGGTGCCAGCCGGTGTGCGCCCGAGGGCGCCTGCCCCGGGCCGCCGCGCCGTCCACCGGGATCAGGGCGTCCGGACGCGCCTCACCCGCTCACGTAACGGGCGGCCGGCGTCCCGGGAGGGTTCGACACGCCCGGAACCGCGTCGGGGTTGGCGACGCACACCTCTCCCTCGAGCCCGTCGGGGTCACGGAAGAAGACGCTCAGGATCGGGCCGAAGTCGGTCACGAATTCGTCGGCCGCGCCTTGGGCGATCAGCCGCGTGCGGATCTCCTCGAAGGCTTCGAGCGAGGCCGCCTGGAGGCCGATGTGGTCGATACGCCCGCGCCCGAACATCGGCGTCTGCCGCGCTACCTCGGTGTTGCCCTCCACCTCGAACACGTTGAGCTCGGCCGCCTCGCCCACCCGGATGAACGTCAGGCGGAGGCCGGGCGCCTCGGACATCGTCCCGTCCACCTCGGCGCCGAACACCTCGCGGTAGAACGACACCAACCGCTCGGTGTCGTTGGTGAGCGTGGCGACGTGGTTGAAGCCGTTCAGCAGCATGGGGTCCCCCTCTTCTTTCGATGCGGCGTCGCTTTCGGCTGCGGCCTGCTCAGATCCGCCTTCCCGGACGCGGCCCTCCTCATCTGCGGCCGTCCTCATATGCGGCGGAGCCGGTGGTCGGCGAGGACGCGCCGCGCGCAGTTGCGGCCCACCATGCCATGGACGCCGCCGCCGGGGTGGGTAGAGGCCGAGCACAGGTAGAGGCCCTTCACCGGCGTGGCGTAGCGGAACCAACCGGGGACCGGACGGAACACGAGCTGCTGGTCGAGCGCCATCGACCCTGCGCCGAGGTCACCACCCACCAGGTTGGGATTCTCGGCCTCGAGCTGCATCGGGGTCCGCACCGACGTGCCCACCACCCGGGCGCCGATCCCGGGGGCGTGCGACTCGAGCCGCTTCATCACGGTGTCGAAGAACGCGTCGCGCGCTCGCTCCCACGACCCGTTGTCACGCGGCACCGGCGGCACGTGCGTCTCGATCCACAGCACGTGCCCGCCCGCCGGTGCGCGGGAGGCGTCGGCCGCGGTCGGCTGGCCCACGATGAGCATGGGATCAGTGGGCACGACGCCCTGTCGCGCCTCGAAGGCGGCGCGCGCCATGGCGCCGAGGTCGCCCGTCAGGTGCACGACCCCGCACTGCGACAGCCCCGGTGAGCTCCACGGCACAGGCCCGTCGAGGGCCAGATCCACCCTGAAGATGCCGGTCCCGTAACGGAACCGCCGCACACCCGCCACATAGCGGTCGGTGAATTCGGATTCGTCGACCAGGCCCCCGCACAGCGCCCGCGGCCCGGTGTCGGCGAGCACGGCGCGCCTGACACTGATCGCGTCCTCGCCGCCACGTCCCTCGACACCCACGGCCCGGCCCCGCGCCACGACGACCCGCGTGACGTCGAAGCCGGTCCGCACGTCCCCGCCCGCCTCTCGGATGATGCCGACGAGCGCTTCGGAGAGCTTCCCCGCACCGCCCGTCGGCACGGGCATGCCGAGGTGCTGGGCCACCATGGCGAGCACCACCGCGCCCGGCGTGCTCCCCGGCATGTCGACCGAGACGTCGCCGTGGGAGGCGCCCGCGGCGAGCAGCGCTCGAGCGGCGGGATCGGTAAAGCGCTCCCCGGCAACCGCGTCGATGGGAGCGAGTTGGGTCCGCACCGTGTCGAAGATCCCCTCGCCCCACGCGCCCGGCAGCACCCTCAGCGTGGCGCGCACCGACGGGAGCGGGGCCAGCAACATGGCCAGGATGTGCCGGCCGGTGCGCCGCCATGACGCGCACAGCTCCTGCCAGGCGGGCCCGTCGGCCGGCGCGCGCCGGGCCAAACCGTCCGCCGTGGCGCGCTCGTCCGCGTGGCACAGCGC
>DATGKD010000036.1:0-8924 GCA_035294855.1 Acidimicrobiales bacterium | reverse complement strand
CGATCACCGCGGCGCCCGGTTGCGCGAGGTCGGCCGCCAAACGCGCGGCCACGGTCGCGAGCGAGATGAACGACAGGTCGGCCACGACCAGTTCGAACGGGACGCCGCCTATGTCGGCGAGCGTCAGGTCGCGGACGTTGGTCCGGTCCCTCACCTCGACGCGGGGGTCGCCGGCCAGCGTCGACGCCAGCTGGCCGTAGCCGACGTCGACGGCGACAACCGATCGAGCACCCCGTCGGAGGAGGCAGTCCGTGAACCCTCCGGTGGACGCGCCGGCGTCGAGGCAACGCCTGTCCGTCGCGTCGACCGCGAAGGCCTCGAGGGCGGCCCACAGCTTTTCGCCGGCGCGTGACACGAAACGTGGTCGATCCGCGGCGACGATCACCGGGTCCGACACCGCCACGAGGCGGCTCGGCTTGTCGGCTACCGCCCCACTCACGAGCACCGCGTGCCGCTCCACGAGCTCGCGCGCGTCCTCGCGTGAACGGGCGAGGCCCCGCCGCACGAGCTCGGTGTCGAGCCGGCGGCGCGTGACGGAAGGTGTCAGGCCCCGGCCCTCTTGGCGGCCTTCTTGGCACCGGATGCCTTCTTGGCACCGGCCGTCTTGGCGCCCGCCTTTTTGGCTCCTGACGCCCTCTTGGCGGCGGACGCCTTCTTGGCGGCGGCGGCTTTCTTGCCCGTCGCCTTCTTGGTCGTCTTCTTGGCCGTTCGGGCACCGGCACTGCGCGCCTTCTTCACGGTGCGACCCGTCGCCTTGCGTGCTGCTGCCGACGACCGGGACAGGATCTCGGCCACCCGGCGAGCCAGGTCTTCGACGTTGGTGAACCCGAGCTCCTTGAGCTGCTGGCGCACCTCGCCCCGCACCGTGGCGACGAGGGCCTCGGACCGCTCCCGGCTCACCTTCATGAGGTCCTCGACCCAGTCCTGGGCACGCTGGCGCTCGATCTCACCGGTCTTGATCAGCTCGCGCACGAGCTCTTCGGCGCGTGCCCGTGTGATCTGGGTGAGGGCCATGCCCGCTTCGAGGTACCGCTTCAGTCCATCGTTCTCGCTCATCGCGCACACGCTATGGCCCAGCTCACGCAGACGGCAAGGGTTGCGGCCACACCGCCGCGGTTCACTCGCCTCGATTCACTGCTCGACGCGCCGCGTGACGAGTGACAGAAGGTCCGGCGCGGTGTGATCCGGTTCGACCACCATCGGCTCACGGCCGTCGGAGGTGACCCCGGTGCGGACGAGTGCGAACGGCACGCCGAGGCGCTGGGCGAGGACACCGTCGGTCGAGGGGCGGTCGCCCACCACCATGACCGCGTCGGGAGCGCGAGCCCGAAGGAGCGAGACGAACGGTGGATGCGGCTTGCCGGCGACCTCGGGCTCGGCTTGCGCGGCGGTGGACACCGCCGCGAGCAGCGCCCCACCGCCGGGCTGCAGTCCGTCCGGAGTCGGATGGGTGGCGTCTTCGTTCGTGCCCACGAGCCGGGCACCGGCACGGACCGCGGCCGCCGCCGTCGTGAGCAGGAAGAAGTCGAAGCGTCTGGTCCACCCGACCACCACCGCGTCAGCGGGCGCATGCGGGACGACTCGCACCCGACGGATCTGCAACGCCTCGAGGACACCCTCGTCCCCGCAGACAACCGCGCTCGACCCGGGCTCGAGAATCGAGGCCGCCGCTTGTGAGGACGTCACGATGTCCTCGGGACCGGCACTGATCCCCGCGTGCGTCAGACGGCCGACGAGCTCGTCGACGGTCGGCGACGAATTGTTCGTGGCGAACGTGACGGCGTAGCCCGCGGCGCGCAGACGGGTGATGGCTTCGGCCGAACCGGCAATCGGCTCGCCGGCGAGCCAGATGACCCCGTCGAGGTCGATGACCCACCGCCCTGCGGCCTGCGTCGTCACGCCGTCGCCCACGGCGCCATGCTGGCAGACGTCCCCCGGGGGTCATGCAGGCTCGCCGGTACAGTGCGTCGCGCGGACCACGGCCCGCCATGGCACGAAGGAGGCCCCATGCGTTTCATCCTCCCTGACGACCGCCTGCCGAGCGCCTGGTTCAACGTCGCCCCCCATCTTCCCGAGCCACTGCAGCCGCCGCTGCACCCGGCGACGCGGGAGCCGGTCGGCCCCGACGACCTGTCGCCGCTGTTCCCCATGGCGCTCATCGGCCAGGAGATGTCCGCCGATCCGTGGATCGACATCCCCGGCGAGGTCCTGGACGTGCTGCGCGCGTGGCGACCGACGCCGCTCGTGCGTGCCACCCGATTGGAGGAGGCGCTCGGCACGCCGGCCCGCATCTACTACAAGGACGAATCGGTGTCCCCGGCGGGCTCCCACAAGCCAAACACCGCGGTCGCGCAGGCCTTCTACAACAAAGAGGAGGACGTGGCGCGCCTCACGACCGAGACGGGTGCGGGTCAGTGGGGCAGTGCGCTCGCGTTCGCCTGCGGCCGCTTCGACCTGGAGTGCAAGGTGTACATGGTGCGCGCCTCGTACGAACAGAAGCCGTACCGCAGGGTGATGATGGAGGTCTGGGGGGCGAGCGTCGAGCCCTCCCCTGTCGACGACCCCGAACACCCCGGCTCGCTCGGCACGGCGATCAGCGATGCCGTGCGCGACGCGGCGTCGAATGCCGACAGCCACTACTCCCTGGGGTCGGTGCTCAACCACGTCCTGTTGCACCAGACGGTCATCGGACTGGAAGCCAAGGAGCAGCTCGGCATGGCGGGCGAGGCTCGTCCCGACATGGTCATCGGATCCTGTGGTGGCGGTTCCAACTTCGGCGGCATCTCATTGCCCTATGTCCCCGACGACGGCGTGGATCTGCTCGCCGTCGAGCCGTCGTCGTGCCCGACGCTCACCGAGGGTCGATTCGAGTACGACTTCGGCGACACGGCGGGGATGACACCGTTGCTCGCCATGTACACCCTCGGTCACGATTTCGTGCCTCCGCCGATCCACGCCGGCGGTCTCCGCTACCACGGCGACGCGCCGATCATCTGCAACCTCGTGAAGAACGGCCGCATCCGCGCCACGGCGTACCCCCAGGGCAAGGTCTTCGACGCCGCCGTGCAGTTCGCGCGGACCGAGGGCACCATTCCCGCCCCGGAGACGGCCCACGCCATCCGCGCCGTCATCGACGAGGCGCTCGCGGCGCGCGAGTCAGGCGAGGAGAAGGTGATCCTGTTCTCGTACTCGGGCCACGGCCTGCTCGACCTGGGCGCCTACGACGACTACCTCCACGGGCGGCTCATCGAAGCCTGACAGCGCGTTCCTCTACGAAGGCGGCCGGAACTCGAGCTGCTCGGTCCGAGGGGATGGGGAAGCCGCGTCGGTCGGCCTTCTCCGGTCGGCCACAGAGCGCTCGTGCGTCCTCGGGTGGCCGGTGGACCCCGTGACGCTCGGACGCGGGGGTGCCGTCCTCGGCGCGACCACGCTGTCGACTCGGTCGGTGATGACCTTCTGCTCGGCATGCGGGAGGTACGACGCTCGGCCGTAGCGACGAGCGAGCTCGGTCGCGAGCCGCGGGCTCTTCTGCTTCATCGAGCTGAGAAAGTGCTCCTTCACCCCAGGTCGCAGGTGGAGCACGATCGGCGTGATCGACACGGCACCGGCCCCCAGGCACGCGGTGGCGACCTGTTCGAGCTGTTCGGGGCGATCCGAGTATCCCGGGATGATCGGCGCCATCAGCACCCCCGTCGGGATCCCGGCTTCGTTCAGCCTCTTCACCGCCTCGACGCGCCGGCGCGGGTGCGGAGTGCCGGGCTCTGTCGCCTTCCACACCTCCTCGTCGAGCGTCCCGATCGACAGGTTGCAATGCACGTCGACGCGCTGGGCCGCCGCCGTGAGCACGTCGAGGTCGCGGAGGATGAGCGTCGACTTGGTGAGGATCGAAAACGGATTGGCCGCCTCGGCCAGTGCCTCGACGATGCCGCGTGTCAAGTGGTACCGCCCCTCGGCTCGCTGGTATGGGTCGGTGTTCGTCCCCATGGCAATGTGGTCGCCGTGCCAGCGCGGCGAGCGGAGTTCGGCACGCAGGCGCTCCACGGCATTGACCTTGACGACGAGCTTGCGGTCGAAGTCCTCGCCGACGTTGAACCCGAGGTATGCGTGGGTCGGACGGGCGAAACAGTAATTGCACGAATGCGAACATCCTCGGAACGCGTTGATCGTGTAGCGGAACGGCATGCGTGAGGCGGCCGGGACTTCGTTGATGATCCGGCGGGCGTTCACGTGGATGAACTCGAGGCCGCGGTACTCGCCGACGCCGAGGTGACGCTCGACGAGATCCTCCGGCGCGAAGAGCATCGGCTGGTCGCTGTCGTCGTCGGCCTTCCTCCAGCGGAATTCGACAGGCTCGGCCATGGCACGGAACTGTATCGAACATACGTTCGACTGTCGCCTCCATCCCCGGACCCGAGCCCGGCCCCGACAGCAAGGTCCCGAGGCCGGGCTCGTTCCCAAGGGCAAGGACCCGGGGGGCATCGCGCCTGGCCCCTCCCCGGCCCCGAGGAGGTGACGCGATGGGACTCGTCCGGCCTGTCCGCCGTCACCTCGCGTCGCGCATGGTCGTCGGCACCGCGGCGCTCGCCGTCACCTCGGCTTTCGCCCTGGCGTCGCCGGCCAGCGCCTCCCCCAACCCGGCGTCGGCGCCCTACCTCTCGTACCAGTGGGGCCTGTCCCAGATCGGTGCGCCCAGCGCCTGGGGAGCGGGAATCGGGTCGGGCGTGCGCATCGGCATCGTCGACACCGGGGTCGACTTCGCCCATCCGGACCTGGCAGGCAAGGTCGGCGCCGCGGCCACCTGCATCAACACGAACGGGGACCCCAACCAGTGCGTCACGGGCGCGGGTGCCGGACAGGACGACAACGGCCACGGCACGCACGTGGCCGGCATCGCGGCCGCGGCCGGCAACGGCGTGGCCGGCGTCGCCCCGGGAGCGACGTTCGTCGTGGCGAAGGTGCTCGACTCGAGCGGATCGGGCAACACCGCGGACGTCGCCGCCGGCATCGAGTGGGTGGTGCACCACGGCGCGCAGGTCGTGAACCTCAGCCTGGGGAGCGACACCGGGATCCTCGGGGTCAACTGCGTCCTCACCGGGTGCAGCAACTCGACGATCACGCCTGCGGTGGAGGACGCGTGGAAGGCAGGTGTCATTCCCGTCATCGCCGCGGGCAACAACGCCGGGAACCTGTTCGGTCCCGCGGGCTACGGGAACCTCGACGCCGTCGTGGTGGCCGCCACCGGCAAGTCGGGGCAATTGGCGTCGTATTCGAGTACTCCGGGCAACGCCAAGTGGGGCGTCCTCGCCCCCGGCGGCGACGATCCCAACGGGCCGAGCTCGCCGACGTGCGGCATGGTCGACGACACCGAGATCCTCTCCACGTTCTGGTCGGGTGGGCAGAACTGTTACGCCACCGATGAAGGAACCTCGATGGCGACGCCGTTCGTGTCGGGATCCCTGGCGCTGCTCCTCGGGCGCGGCCTGTCTCCTCAGGGCGCGGTGCAGACGATGCTGGCCACGCTGAACAAGTCGGTGAACTGCGGGGCGGGTCAGGGATGCCAGGGGCTCGTCAACGCGGCGGCCGCCATGGCCGCCACGGGCCAGCAGGCGGCTCCGCCGCGCCCGGCAAGCCCGGGGGGTGCTCCTCCTCCGAGCCCCGCAGGCGCCACGGCGGCGACCGGTCACGGCTCCTCGGCGACACCGACGTCACGCGGCGCGGGAAGTGGCGCGTCGGGCTCCGCGTCCGCACCCACCGCCGCAGGATCGAACACAGGGTCCGGATCGTCGACGACGCCCACCTCGCACAGCACCGACGTCCTTTCGATGGGAGGCGTGGCGCGCTCTGCGTCGGCACGAGGGAAGGGCGGCGGCTCCGGCCCGTGGGCATGGTTGCTCGCGTTGCTCGGCGTCGGGCTGGGCGCTGCCGCGTTCTCCGTGTGGCGGCGGTACCGCGGCGCCGGCGTCCACACCGCCGCGGCGCGGACCGCGTCCGACACCCCGACGCCGGCCGAGGAGCAGTTCGAAGTCCTGGCGCACCGCTGAACGGCCACATCGAACGGCCACATCGAACGGCCACATCGAACGGGCACATCGGAACGGCTCGACGCCACGCCGAGCTCGGCAACATCATTGTTAACCTGCAGGGATCCCGGAGCCGGAACCGCCCGTTTCCGAGCCGGACCCGTCAACCCCCACCGACCCGGAGCCGTCTGGACCGGACAAACCGGACGGCGGGGATCTCGCGACCCGGCCGCGCCGACTGCCTTTCGGCCGTCGCACGCTCCTGCGCGCCGGCGGGGTGGGCCTGGGCATCGCGGCGTTGGGCGGCGCGGCCTGGGGCGCCGACGACCTCCTGACGCGCACCAACTCCGCGCCGGCGGCCCGGCGTCGGCACCGCCGCCTCGCCCACGAGGTCGACTCGGTGCGCCAGGTGACGCTCGACAGCGGCGTGAGCGTGCCCTCGGCCGACTGGGTGATCGAGGAGAACCAGGTCCCGGGCACCTTGGACTGGGTGGTCAGCTCCACGACGCGCATCTACGGCTACGCGGACCACGTCAGCGCGGTGGCGGGCGACGAGGTGACGTTGTTCGTCGACGCCCCGGCGGTGCCGTACCACGTGGAGTTGTACCGGATGGGGTACTACGACGGGCTCGGTGGCCGTCTCGTGTGGCGGTCGGCGGACCTGCCCACCACCCAGCACCAGCCGGCCCCCACCGTGGCGGCGGGCACGAACATGGTCGAATGCCAGTGGCACCCCACGCTGACCGTGGCCATCGACAGCTCGTGGCCGCCGGGCACCTACCTGTTCAAGCTCACGGGCTCCGACAACGGGCTCACCGCCGGGTACATCCCCCTGTGCATCCGTGACGACGCCAGCTCGGCGGCGTTCGTGGTGATGCACGGGAACACCACATGGCAGGCGTACAACACCTTCGGCGGGCGGAGCCTGTACGTCGGGCCGGGCGGTTCCAGCCGTGGCGAGTCCGGCGGCAGCGACCGCTCGAGGGTCGTGTCGTTCGACCGCCCCTACGACCAGGCCGGCTGGGGGGCGCCGAGCTTCGCCGGCAACGAGTTCCCCCTCATCTTCCTCGCCGAGTCGCTGGGCCTCGACCTGGCGTACTTCACTGACGTCGACCTCCACCGCGACCCGTCACGGCTGTCGCGCCACCGCTGCCTGTTCAGCCTGGGCCACGACGAGTACTGGTCGAGCGCCATGCGCGACGGCGCCCAGAGCGCGTTGCATCAGGGGACGAACCTGGCGTTCCTCGGTGCCAACGCCGTGTACCGCCACATCCGCATGGAGCCCTCGCCGCTCGGCGAGGATCGCCGCCAGGTCTGTTACAAGACCGACTTCGAACACGAGGACCCGATGTGGGGCCAGGACCCCGCCGAGGTCACCGCCAACTGGCCCGATCCTCCCGTGCCCCGCCCCGAGCAGCTGCTCATCGGGGTGCAGTACGCGGACGTGGCCTCGAACGCCGATCTGGTGGTCTCCGATGCGGGCTCGTGGGTCTTCCAAGGAACGGGATTGACCGACGGGCAGCACGTCACGCAGGTGGTCCAAGGCGAGTACGACCACTACGTGCCGGGACTGGGTGGCCCCCAGGACGTCACGATCCTGGCGCACTCCCCCGTGGCCAATCGCGGTCCCGGGCGGTACTCGGACATGACGTACTACTCGGTACCGGGCGGGGGCGGTGTGTTCGCCACGGGCTCGGCCGCCTTCGTGGCCAAGCTCTCCGACGCGCCCCGCATCTACTCGAACGTCATCTTCCCCGCCATACCGGGCGTCACCGCGGTGCTGTGGCGGATGATGCAAAACGTCTTCTCCGTGTTCGGGGCCGGTCCGGCGTCGAGCACGCACCCGTCGACCGCCAACTGGAGCCAGTTCTTCTGAGCGAGCCGCGCCATCTGCTCGTCGTGTCGCACTCTCGGACCGGGTCGACACAGGCGCTCACCGACGCGGCGATCCGGGCAGCGCGCCACGCGGCCGGCGACGACGTCGAGATACGGGCCCGCAGCGCGTTCGACGCCGGGCCGCAGGACGTGCTCTGGGCGCACGGCATCCTTCTGTGCACGCCGGCCAACTTCGGCTACATGTCGGGGGCGCTCAAGGACTTCTTCGAGCGCGTCTACTACCCCTGCCTGGAACGCACCGCGGGCCTGCCCTACGCCTTGGTGGTGAAGGGTTCGACCGACGTGGACGGCGCGGTGGCGAGCGTCGAACGGATCATCACCGCCATGCGTTGGCGCCGCGTCCTGCCTCCCCTCACCGTCGTGGGCGACGCCGGCGAGGCCGACCTCGAGCGGGCCACGGAGTTGGGGGCCACGCTCGCCGCGGGGCTCGCGGCGGGCATCTTCTGAATCACGCCGTGGGTTGGCGTTCCTTCAACCCGGCCGCGCCGTACGCGGCGTCGATCACGGTCATGTTGGCGATCGCGTCGGCGGGGCCGGTGATGGGGGCGACGCCGCGCAGCACGGCGTCGGCGAACGCGTCGAGCTGGAACTCGTAGGTCGGCCGCCTGGTCAGGTGCTCGGCGTGCCGGCCGCCCGTGGTCTTCACCACGAGCCGGTGGTAGATGTTCGGCCCCAAGGGGTTGAGCACGCGCAGCTCCCCCGCGTCGCCGGTCACGCGCAGCCCGACGCGGAGGACCCTCGACGACCACATCGAGCAGATGGCGCGGCCGGTCCGGCCGTCCCCGAAGGCCGCCTCGATCTGCATCGCCCTGTCGACCTCGGGTGACCGGAGCTTGGCGCGCGCCGAGACCACGCGGGGCTCGGCCCCGGCGAGGTGGCGCAGCATGTGGATCGTGTAGCAGCCGGCGTCCATGGTGGCGCCGCCGGCCAGGTCCAGCTGCCAGCGGATGTCGCGTCGTGAGGGCAGCGGGAAGCACAGCCATGTCTCGATGGTGCGGACCTCGCCCA
>DATGKD010000035.1:0-5866 GCA_035294855.1 Acidimicrobiales bacterium | reverse complement strand
CGCATGCACGCCATAGGTTCGGGCCCAGGGCACACGTTGTCGCCGCGCATCATGCGCTTGGTCGCGCACACGTGGCTGTAGTCGTGCTGCGTCAGGACCACGGGGGTGCGGGTACGGCGGGCCGGGCCGAGCAGCGAGTTGACCGTCCAGTCGTGCGCGTGCGCGACGTCGAAGCGCTCGTGGACGAGCAGGCGTCCGAGCGCCGACCGCAGCGCGGGATCGGGCAGGGGCGGCGCGTGGGGCCGCTCCTCCTCGCTGTAGACACCCGGCAGCCGCTGTGCGCTGGCGCGCAATCGGTGCACCCGGACCGGACCGTCCATGGTCGTCCCCGCGTCCCCGGACGCGATCGTGGCCACCTCGACCTCGTGCCCTCGTGCGGCGAGCGCATGGGCGAGGTTACGGACGTGACGCTCCTGACCGCCCAGGACCGGCGGATAGAACTGGCTCACCATCAGGACATGCATCGAACTTCCGACGCTACCCCGATGGGGTGCGCAACTCAGTGCATCCACGCCGTTCAGTTGTCGGCCGATGACGACGAATTCTCCACTGTTCGCGACGAATGGAGGCCCTAGCCATGTTCCGGCGAAACGTGATCCTCTGCTACCACCGAGTCGCCGAAGGTGTCGACGACCCGTTCGGCATCTCGGTGAGCCCCGCCAACTTCGCCGCCCAGCTCGAGGAACTGCAGAAGGTGGCGGAGATATCGACCTTGGACGAGCTCTCGACCTCTGGTCGCCGGCGCCGGGTGGTGGTCACCTTCGACGACGGTTATGCCGACAATCTGTGGCAGGCCATGCCGATCGCCAAGGCCAAGGGGGTGCCGATGACCGTCTATGTCACGAGCGGACGCATCGACGACCATCGAGGATTCTGGTGGGACCGGATGAGCGCCATCTTCGGGCGACGGCCCGAAGCCGTCCACGAGGTGGAGCTGTCGCTCTCCTCGGGCCCCGTCCGAGTGCCGATCGGAGCGCGCGGGACGGGCGCGGACCTGTCGGCGGTGCGCAGCCACCTGCTGCCGCTTCCCGTTGCAGAGATCGAGCGTGTCCTGGACGATGTCGCGGACTCGTGGTCGGTGTCGCGTGCCGCAGATCCCGACGCCCGCTCGCTCACGACGGTGGAGCTCGCCCAGCTGGCGGCCGAGGACGTCGTCACCATCGGTGCCCACACCGTCGATCATCCGCGCCTGGCCGACCGGCCGGCTGAGGAGCAGCACCTGTCGGTGTCGGAGTCCAAGGCCGAGCTCGAACAGCGGCTCGGTCGCCGCGTCGATCACTTCGCATACCCATACGGCGGCACCGACGCCTTCGACGACCGGACGGTGGCGGCGGTGCGCCAGGCGGGCTTCTCGACGGCGTGCACGACCCTGCCCGGCTCGGCGGAGGCGTCGTCCGACCCATTGCGCCTCCCGCGTCGTATCGCCGCCGACTGGGGCCGGCTGCGCTTTCGCGCCCAGATGTTGCGGTGGGGTCTGTTGTGAGTGCCGTGGGCGCCCCCGGGGCTGTGCGGGCGCGTCCCCGCCGGCCGGCGCGCGATGTTGCGAGCGCCAGGATCGCGGTGGTGACGGCTCGCTATGCGCCGTTCCTGGGCGGCATCGAGACCCACGTCGGGGAGACCGTGCGCCGCATGGCCGAGCGCGATCTCGACGTCACCGTCCTCACCACCGATCCCCGCGGAGACTTGCCCGCGCAGGAACACGATGGCGTCGACGTCCGGCGGTTCCGCGCCTGGGCGGCGCGCGCGGACGTGTACGCGTCACCGGCCTTGGTACGCGAACTCACGGCGGGGGGCTATGACCTCGTTCACGTGCAGGGCGTCCACACCGCGCTCCCGCCCATGGTGCTCGCGGCTGCACAACGGGCTGGGATCCCGAACTTGCTGACGTTCCACACCGGCGGTCACTCGAACCGGCTGCGCGGCGTGCTGCGCAGGCCCCAGTGGCGGGCGCTGCGACCGCTGCTGCGACGCGCCGACGCTCTCGTGGCCGTGTGCGAGTACGAAGTCGCGCATTTCTCGCGGAGCATGGGTGTCGACCCCGGCCACATCCGCCTCGTTCCCAACGGGGCGGAGCCGCTCCCGGTCTCGGGCTCCGTCCTCGCCGTGCCGGGGAGCCCGCTCATCGTCTCGGTGGGACGGCTCGAGCGCTACAAGGGCCACCATCGCCTGATCGCGGCGCTGCCCGCGCTGCTGGAGGCAGCTCCCGCCGCGCGTCTCGTCATCGTGGGCCGTGGCCCGTACGAGCGGCACCTTCGCCGGCAGGCAGCGCGCCTCGGCGTGGGGGAGTCGGTGACCTTTCTCTCCTTCGACCACGACAGCCGCGCCGGGCTCGGCGCGCTCGTGGCCTCGGCCGACGCGGTGGCGCTGTTGAGCGACTACGAGGCGCATCCCGTCGCGGTCATCGAGGCCTTGGCGCTCGGCAGGAAGGTGGTCGTGGCCGACACGTCGGGGCTCACGGAGCTGGCCCGGCACGATCTGGTGACCGCCGTTCCCGTCGACGCCGGGCCCGGGGAGATCGCCCGCGTGGTCGCCGCGGTGGCGGCGGCGCCGTGTGGCGCGGCGCCGAGCCTGCCCACGTGGGAGGACTGTGTCGACGACCTCGTCGACCTGTACGGCGAGCTGTTGGCCCGCCATCGGCCCCGGGCCTCGCACACGACCGCGTCGCAGGTGACCTCTGCTCCTGCCCCGTCGGCGGGTCAGCTGTAGACCTGGACCTCGGCCACCTGCATCGAGGAGGGGCTCGGCGTCGAGCCGTCGGCGGTGGTGATCCAGCCGGACGCGCTGGCGTTCGCCACCTGCAGGTCCAGGATCAGCTCCATGGGCTCGTCGGGTATGGGCACCTGGGAGCTCGTGACCCTCCCGACCTCGGAGCCGTCGAGGTACCAGGTGACCGATTGACCGGGCACCCAGTCCAAGCCGTAGACGTGGAATCCGGCGGCGAGGTCCGTGTGGGTGTCGCTCACCCCGCCCGCCGTTCCGGCCGGGGTGTGCAGGTGCCAAGCCGCGTTGTCGTTGGGGTTGGCACCGTTGCCTATGTAATTGCCCTCGAAGAGATCGACCTCGAAGTTGTCGCCACCGGAGCCGCCCGGGCCGGGAAGCAGCCAGAGCCCCGGCCACATGCCGTCGCCCGGAGGCATCTTGGCGGCGATCTGGACGTAGCCGCCGGTGAACTCGAACTTCCCGTAGGTGGAGACCACTCCCGAGGTCCAGCTGTAGCCCCGCCGCGATGATCCTCGTTGGGCGCTGAGGAACAGTCCGTTGTCGACGGCGACCTGGCTCGCCTGGAAATACTCGGCGTCGTAGCCCCCTTGGTCCATGCCACTGCCGTCGGAGCCATTGGAGTTCCAGGGCGAGCCCGAGGCGGCTCGGCTCGTGATGTAGGTGTTCCATTTGGACGCGTCGAGGGCGCTCCCGGAGAACGCGTCCTCGAAGACCCGGTGGGGGTGGCCGGGAGGGCCCCCCATCGGACTCGTCGAGCCTTGTGAGGTCGAGCCGCCTGGCGTCGCCACCGGCAAGGGAGGGCAGGGGCGCCGGGACCGCCCGCGTTGGTCCGAGGGCCGGTGGTGCCTCGGAATGGGGCATGGATGGCGATGGTGTCGGGAACCCCTGGCGGCGGGCGACGACGACGACGCTCCGGAGGGCACCGTGGCGGATGCGCTGGCGGCCAACGCGGCGGACATCACCACGCCGACGACCGCGATCGCAGCACCCCGCCACGCCCGGCTGCCGCGGCTTGCCACCCCCGGCACGGCCCCTCGGCCCGACGCGCACCCCGTCGCGTCGGCGCCCCCCCTGGCGTTCACCGTCTTTCCTCCGAGCACCTGACTCCGCTGCATGGGAGCCTGGCAGAGTTCGTCGGGGCGCGCTCGTGCACGCTCGACCTTGGATCCTAGTAATGGAACCGTGCCCATCCTGGTTCCGGGTTACGGCTCGGCCGGGCGGCGCCGAGTCAGCCGAGTGAAGAGCAGTTGTCGAGGAATGGCGCGCCTGCGAAGCGGGCCTGGAGGAACGGGCCCGTCTGGGGCTCGAACAGCGCACCCGCGTCCTCGTGTGATGCCCCTTGGTACTCCTGGAAGTCGACGGGCACGCCCTCGTGGCAGTAGTGACGCGCAAGCGTCTGGACGTCACCTGCCTGCATCACGCCGTCGCCCTTTCCGTCCACGTTGCCGACGGCCATGAGGAGTGGCTCCTGCGGATGGGTCCTGGCCGTGCCCATGGTCTGGGCGCGCAGTATGTCGGCGAAGGGCGCCGCGTGCGCGACGTCTCCGTACGGCGGTTTCATGAGCTGGGCCAGCGTGAGGCCCGGGTAGTGGCCGAACACCGACGCGATGCAGACAGCCTCCTCCTGTTGGACGACCTGAAGTCCGTAGGTCGACACGTACGCCGTGAGGTTGACGCCGTACGCACGCGACAGCCCGATGAGGATTCCCGGCATCGCTGCCGAGTAGACGGCGGTGCCGTCGACATAGCTGAGCAAATGGGCATAGTCGACGGGGATGCCGCCCTCGGCCACGCCCACGATGTGCAGGCGAGGGGCGTACCCGGGCGCCAATTCACTCGCCCAGTCAGCGGCGACGGCGCCCCCGGAGTAGCCCGACATGCCGACGTCCGTGGACACCGGGACACCGAGGAAGGACTCCGTCGCCCGCGCGGCGTCGAGCGCGCCATAGCCCGACTCCCGGCCGGCCATCCAGTCGAGATGCGTTCCCTCGAAATCGGGAACGGTGACGATGTCACCTTGGGACAGGTACCAACCGACGAGCAGCTCCTCCTCTTGTGCTTGCTGCTCGTTGGTGGATCCTCCCGGGTCTCCCCCGGACAGCGTGTAGCTGGGGTCGCACTGTGACCCGAGCCCGTCATAGAAGCTGAGGTACTCGACGATCCTCGGCACCACATGGACCGACGTCGGCTGGATGACCGTCGTCACCGTGACCGTCGGCTGATTCTGCTGGCCGGTGGTCCGGTACAGCAGCTGCTCGGCGGGCACCGGTGTCGACGTCGTTCCGAGAGAGAGGTCGACCGTGCGTCTCTTGAGCACCGTGCCGGGCAGGATCTTCGCCAGCGGTACCGTCCCCGAGTAGCTGTAGAACGGATCCTGCGCTGGAGAGGGCGGCGTCGCACCCGCGGGGGCGGGATCGAGGACCGGCAGGAACAGCAAGGGCGCGACGAGCACCAACAGGACACCGCCCTTGTGCCGCCACACGCTCGCTAGCTCACCAGATCAGGGTTCCGGTGTCGAACCGAGGGCGGGCGTCGGGGGCGATCGCCGACCGAGGGTCGAGTCGCTTCTTCTGACGTGGCAAACGAGACGTCGCGCCGTGGGAACTCCACAAGGTGGTTGACGGCTGTCGGTGATCTTGACCCGCGAACGAGCGCCGACGAGGCTGGAACCATGGCCGAAGCAGTGAAAGTCGAGAAGAGCGTGGCCGCGTCCCCTGAATCCGTCTACGACTTGGTCAGCGACGTCACCCGGATGGGCGAATGGAGCCCGGAGACGACGTCGTGCCGCTGGCTCGGCGGGGTGGCGGCGCCGGTCGTGGGGGCTCGGTTCCGGGGGTCCAATCGTCGAGGGTGGCGGCGGTGGAGTACCACGTGCACCGTCGCCGCCGCAGATCGGGGTCGGCGCTTCGCGTTCGATGTCGCCTTTGGACCGCTTCCGATCGCGCGCTGGACGTACGAGTTCGCCGCCGAAGGTGACGGCTGCCGGGTCACCGAGAGCTTTGTCGACCGTCGCCCGTCGTGGATGGTCATGATGGACCCCACCATCATGGGAATCGGCGACCGTGGTCAGCACAATCGCGAGACGATGGAGGCCACGTTGGCCAGCCTCGATCGGTACGTGACGTCCGAAGCCGCGACCTGAAAC
>DATGKD010000034.1:0-14169 GCA_035294855.1 Acidimicrobiales bacterium | reverse complement strand
CCTGCGCGATGTGCGCCGGCGCCCTGGTGGCCAGCCGAGTCGGTCGGCTGGTGTTCGGCGCGGTCGATCCCAAGGCGGGAGCCTGCGGCTCCCTCTACCAGCTGTGCGCGGATCCTCGCCTCAACCACGAACTCCCGGTGCGAGGCGGCCTCCTCGCCGAGGAATGCGGAGAGCTCCTGAGCTGGTTCTTCACCGACCGTCGCTGACTCCCGGGATGCCTGATCGGGCCCGGGCGGCTCATGGCCTCTTCAGCGCGGACCCCACCGTCACGACGCACGGCCCGGCGGGTGTTCGGGGGTTACCGGGATGCGGCGGTTGCCCTACAGTCTCCCGGGAGGTCAGCTGGGCGAGGCCTCGGCGTCTCTGGTCGGGACGTCTTTTCCGCTTGGAGGAGTGCGAGAGCGGACGAATCGGACGGTCTCGAAAACCGTTGTGGTCGTTAGGCCACCGTGGGTTCGAATCCCACCTCCTCCGCAGGTCACCCACCGTTTCGCGGGCAAGCAGGGCTCGCACCGTTTCGAGGGCACGACAGACATCCCCGTCAGGTCAAGGTCAACAACTGAGCGTTCGCCCGACGCTCGACCATGACATAGGCACCCGGGGCACCGAGCGCGCCAGCTCGAGCAGTCACGAGCGGCCAACCCGGCTCCGGCACTCGCTTCTTCGGGGGTCGCGTTCCATTTGGGGGTCACGTTCCAGCTGACCGTCGGTGGGTACCTAACGTGACGGCAGGGAGAAGCCCAGACTGGTAACGGAGAGGGCCATGACCACACTCAAGAATCGGCCGAAAGCCGCGCTTCTCGTCGTCGACGTGCAGAACGGCATCGTGGAGGGGACTCCGAAGCGTGATGACGTCGTCGCCAACATCGGTGACCTCGTCGAGAAGGCAAGGCGGGAACAGGTCCCCGTCGTCTGGGTGCAGCACTCCGACGAGCACGTGGCGATGGGTAGCGACGAATGGCAGATCGTCCCCGAGCTCACCCCCGGCGACGCAGAGCCGCTCATCGAAAAGAACTACTTCGACTCCTTCGAGGACACCACCCTGGAGGCCGTGCTCGCCGAGCTCGAAGTGGGGCGCCTCGTCGTTGTCGGGGCGCAAACCGATGCGTGTATCCGTTCGACGCTCCATGGCGCATTGGTCAGGGGCTACGACACCACTCTGGTCAGTGACGCCCACACCACCGAGGACCAGACGGCATGGGGGGCACCCCCGCCGGACCAGGTCATCGCGCACACGAACTTGTACTGGAAGCACCAGACAGCGCCGGGCCGGACAGCGGGGACGGTCGAGACCAAGGAGGTCGACTTCGGCGGTCCTTCTTGACCGCGTACGGAGGACCTCGTCCGCGCTCCGGCAGGCCCGGGCGCAAGGGCTGGACGGGGCGGTGCGGTCCAGCGCCTGGATCGGGGACTTCCCGTCCCCGCACGGCACCAGCCCTCTTGGGAGGGTTGAGGGAGAGGCCCGCGATATCGCGCGCCTTCTCCATGACCTGCATCCATGACCTGCGGATCGGGGCTCACTGGAAGGCGTCCACCAGATATGGCTTGAGTCCGGAGGCCCGCCCTCGTCATCCTCGGTCGCCTTTGTCATGTCTGCGCGGCCGTGCGAGTCCGCCCACGACGGGCGAGAGTCCACTCCGTCCCACGAGGTTCTTCGAGCGCCGCCGGGTTAGCCTTCTGGCGAGCCGTGATCGGACCCGAGCCGCGGGGTGGCGCGTTTCGGTTTCCGTCAGGGCGAGAACGGGACGGGGGACCCATGACCGAACTGATCCAGCGCGCGTCCGCCGAAGGCCCGGACGAGGGATCCGCATCGTCGGGATCTCCGGGTTCGTCGGCAGGCGGGATCAGGGGCCTCGGGCGAGCGCCGCGTCGGCTTTTGATCGCCCTGGCGGTCGTGGTCGTGGCTGCGGTGGTCGGGGCCGTGGTGGCCACTTCGGGGTCGCCGAAGCACGCCACCTTGCCGTACACGTCGGTCACGGTCCGCACACCGCTGTACACACCGAAAGTGGTGGTCGGGTCCACCGACGATTACCACTGCAACCTGGTGAACCCTCACATCACGCACAACTCGTTCGTGGTCTCGAGCCAGTTCACCCCCGGAAGTGTCGAGGACCACCATGCCGTCCTGGCGCTCGTGCCGCCGTCGCTGGCGGCGACCGCGTTGCGAGACGACGCCGAGACAGGCGGCACCGGTTGGACGTGCTTCGGTGCCCCGTCTCTTCCCGGTGCGTCCCTCGCTGCGTTCTTGAGCACGCCATTTCTGAGCGTGTGGACACCGGGTCACGGCGCGGACGCGCTGCCCAAGGGGACCGGCATTTCACTGCCGGCGGGAAGCCTCGTCATCGAGCAGGTCCACTACAACCTGCTCGTGGGGGACAAGCCGGTCAGCAACTCGCTGGTGCTCGACACCGTGCCGGCCGCCACGCCGCTGCAGCGCCTGCATCTCGACCTGTCCCTGGCCCCGCCCGACCTTCCCTGCCCAGCCGGGGTCACCGGGCCGCTGTGCGACCGGACCGCTTCGGTTGCCGACCAGGCGCACCGCTTCGGACAGGAAGCGGCCGAAATCGTGGGCGGAATCGAAGGGGTGTGTGGTCACGACCCCGCGACAGCTCCGCCCAGCGACACCGCCACGTGCAGCTGGAAGATCGACAAGGACGGCTACATCGTGCGGGCGCAGGCGCACATGCACCTGCTCGGAACGAGCTTCTCGATGGTGGTCAACCCCGGTACCCCCGAGGCCCACACGGTCATCGACGTGCCCAACTACAACTTCGACTACCAGAAGGCGTACAACCTGAGCACCCCCATCCCCGTGAAGGCGGGCGACCGGCTCCAGGTCAACTGCACCTACAACCCGCGGCTGGCGCAGGAGCTGCCCGCCCTGCGGAAGGCGCCTGCCCACTTCGTCACGTGGGGTGACGGGTCCTCCGACGAGATGTGCATCGGGCTGGCGTGGACCTCGTCGGTCGTCCCGAACGCGCACAGCTCGGTCTGACCTGTTCAGCGGGCAGACGTGCCCTCGCAAGGGCAGAACAGGCGAGCAACGGTAGGCCGGTGTTAGGACAAGGTCTCGTCGTGAACCACACACCCGATCCACCGGGTTCGCCGTGACGTCGTCGCCGGTCACCTACGCGCTCGACGGCTCGGTGGCCTCGATCGTCATGGACGACGGCAAGGTGAACGTCCTGTCGCCGGCCATGCTCGGCGCGCTCGACGACGCATTCGACCGAGCCGAGGCGGATGGAGCCGTCGTCGTCCTCGAAGGCCGAGTCGGCATCTTTTCGGCCGGCTTCGACCTCAAGGTGCTCCGCGGCGGTGGCCGAGAGGCCGTCGGCATGCTCCAGTCCGGGTTCAGGCTGGCGGAACGCATGCTGTCGTTCCCCACACCGGTGGTGATCGCGTGCACGGGCCACGCGGTCGCCATGGGCGTCTTCCTCCTCCTGAGCGGCGACTACCGCGTCGGCGCGACCGGACCCTTCCGCATCACCGCCAACGAAGTGGCGATCGGCCTCACCATGCCGCGAGCCGCGGTCGAGATCTGCCGCCAGCGACTCACGCCGGCCGCGTTCAACCGCGCCGTCCTCCTGGCCGAGCCGTTCTCACCCGAGGATGCGGCGGCAGCCGGCTTCCTCGACCGCGCCGCACCGCCCGACGATGTGGTGAAGACCGCTCGCGAGGTGGCGGTCCAGCTCGCCGGCCTCGACCTCGCCGCGCACGCGGCGTCGAAGCTGCGCGCCAGGGCTCCGGCACTCACCGCCCTCCGAGCGGGCATCGAGGCCGACGACGTCGAGCTGGAGGGCATGGCGTAGGCACCGGCCCGCGTGCCGGCACTTTCCCCGCGAAGCACGCTCCCATACAGTGACCTCCGGCGGCGCCGCTGGGGAGGTGCCGATGCTGGACAGGGGGCTGGTATGGAAGGTGAGCTCGCGGTGACATCCGTGAACGGCGACGGCACGGACGACACGTCCTGGGAGATCCCTTCGCCCGCCACGACGGTGTTCGATTTCGACTACACGGGTGGGCGCGACCAACTGCTCCGCCTCTACGACAAAGGCACGCGCCGGCAGTGGATCGGCAAGGACCGCCTGGACTGGTCCCTCGAGATCGACCCCGACAACCCGCTCGGCCTCCCCGACGAGATCAACCCGATCTTCGGCACCGAGTGGTGGGACAAGATGACCCACCGCGAGCGCGCCAACCTGCGGCTGCACACCGAGGCGTGGCGCTTCAGCCAGTTCATGCACGGCGAGCAGGGCGCCCTCATCTGCACGGCCAAGATCGTGCAGACCGTGCCGGACATCGACTCCAAGTTCTACGCGGCCACGCAGGTCATCGACGAGGCCCGCCACGTCGAGGTCTACAGCCGCTACCTGAACGAGAAGATCAAGCTCGTCTACCCGCTCAACCCGAACCTGAAGAGCCTCCTGGACGACGTCATCCGCGACGACCGCTGGGACATGACGTACCTCGGCATGCAGGTCCTCATCGAGGGCCTCGCCCTGGCGGCCTTCGGCTTCATCCGGAACACCGCCACCGAGCCGCTCGGCAAGGCGATCAACGCCTACGTCATGCAGGACGAGGCGCGCCATGTCATGTTCGGGCGCCTGGCGTTGCGCGACTACTACCCGCAGCTGACCCAGGCCGAGCGCGACGAGCGCGAAGAGTTCTGCGTGGACGCCTGCTACCGGATGCGCGACCGGTTCCTCGGCGAGGAGGTGTGGGAGCGTCTCGAGCTACCGCCCGCCGTCTACGACTACGTGGCGAACAGCGAGGCGCTGCAGACCTTCCGGGGCTTCCTGTTCATGCGGATCGTGCCGGTGCTGAAGGACATCGGACTGTGGGGCCCCAAGATCACGAAGGCGTTCGAGGACATGGGCGTGCTCGGTTTTGCCGATACCGACCTCGACGCCGAGATCGCCAACGACGAGGAGACCGCAGAGGCGATCGATGCGGAACGCCTCGCGCACGTCAAGGCAGTGGCGGCGGCCGATTAGAGGCCAAGGTCCCCGAGGTCGACCCTGGCCTCTCCGGGCCGGGGCCCGAAATGCGAGAAGCCCCGGGGTTCTCCCCCGGGGCTTCTCGTTCAACTCGTTGGCCTGAGCGGGTCAGATCTTGAAGTGACCCTTGCCGGTGAGCGTGTTGTTGTCACCACTGGACCCTCCGAGGCAGGCCTTGCCCTTCACCGTCGAAGGCGGGGTGGCGTTCCCGGTGTTGTCGGAGGTGACAGAACCGGTCACGGAGTATTCGGTATCGCTCTTCGACGGGCAGCCGTGCTCCTTCGGCAACTGCGAGAACGAGACGTTGACGCTGGTCACGTCGCCGTTCGCCCAGTTGATCGGACCCGATCCGGACGCGAGCGTGGAGACCAACACGGTGCCGGAGCCCCCGGTGTTGCCGTTACAGCCTGTCAGCGTGAAGGTGTTCGACGACAGACTGCCCGAACCGCCCGAACACTTGATGGCGTGCTTGCTCGCTGCGCTGGCGGGGCCCGCCAACGTGACCACGCTCGCGGCGCTGACGAGCCCGATGCTCGCCAGAGCCAGTGATGCGATCCGCAAACGTCTCATGAAGGTTCCTTTCGCTCAAGTTCCGGGACTGCGCCCGGCTATGGGTCTCTGATCCAGAGATCGTCTCTGATCCATACGTCGTCCCGAGCAGGACGCAGTGACACCGATGCGACGCCGTTGCCGCCTTCAGGTGCCGCCTTGCGTCGCCACACGAGGGCTGGATCGAGGAACAACAGTCCACCGAGCCCGAGAGATCCGAGCCCTGCGGCCAGCACGGTCCACAGCCACGCCGGCGGACCGGTCGACGCGAGCGTTCCGGAGCCCGACGCCGCGGTCGGTGCCGATGCGCTGGACCCGCTCGATGCGGATGCCGCACCACTGCTTCCACCGGAGCCCGTCGAACCGGACGCACCGGTGGCAGGTGCTGCGGCCGTTCCGGTCGAGCCGCTCGTTGCACCCGTTGTGCCCGTGGTGCCCGGCGTCGAACTCGGTGTCGATGGCGTCGTGGAGCCCGGCGTCGACTGTCCGGCGAAGGTGATGACACCAGATCCGGAGTCACCCGCTTGGTCCCCGAAGTTCAGGTGACACACGTAGCCTTGTGCGGCCTGCGCTGCCGTCGGCGGGCACGGGAACTGCGGTGCATCCTGGGCAGGAGGGTTGCCCGCACTGTCGGTCGCGGGACACGTCACGATGTCCGGTGACGGTCCGCACGGCGGCCCGAGGGTGCCCTGCACGATCGTGAAGGTCGCCGAGAACGAGCCGTCGGCCTTCGACGACGCGATGTGCGAGAACGACGGTGCCGTACAACCGAGCGAGACTGCCTGTCCGACGGGTTGCGCGAGATTGACGCTCGTCTGGGTGACGCCGTTGGGCGCGTCGTCGCACTCGAGCAGAGTGCCCGGCGAGTTGGGTGTCAGACCCGTGGCCGTGATCGTGACCGACTGACCGTTGGTCAAACCCGTCGAAGGTGTGATCGTCAACTGGACGCCCTGAACGCCGGCCGCGTGCGCGACCCCGCTCCAGGTCGTCAGGACGCCCCCGACCCCCGCTACCAGCAGCACGGCGGCGATCCACCGGTACCGCATGCAATCCCCCTCCCGCCCGGAGCGGAACGTTTGTCACGCCCCGGACTACCCCCCGACATTCCCGATTCGATTATCTGACACGCATGTCAGCTTCGAAACGAAGGGACCACCTGTCGGGGACTGGGTGAATTCCCTCGCTTCGAGAAAGTTGAAGAGGGCTGCGACTTAGCGGCCGAGCAGCCACATGGCCGCCTGCACGGTCACACGTGCCGCCTGGGCGGTCAGGGTCGCGCTCCGGGTGGCGAGCCTCGACACCGACGCTCCCATCCGGCCGCCCGCGTGCGGAACCCAGGTGCTCAACCGTGAGCCGGAGCGAGCCGCACCGATGGCAGCACCCGCCGACGGGGTAGACGTGCGCACCCGCGGCAGGCGCATCCGCCCTCGGAGTGACGGCACCGCCAGCCTCGGAAGGCGCACGCCCCTCAGTCGGTTCGTCCCGAGCGTCGTCACGAATGCCAGGGCGCGCCGAGGCGCGTCGACGAGCAGGAACAGTGCGAAGCCGAGGATGACGAGCCCGGCGCCGATGAGGACCAGCCAGGCCACGCCCGGCCCGGGACCCGTGAAGGCGAGGCCGCTCGACGACGCGGTCACGGGCTGTGCGGTGTTGCCACCGGAGCCTCCCGAGCCGGAAGACGGTGGCGCGGTCGTCGTCGTGGCGTGCGACGCGGCCGTCGTGGTCGTCGACCCGCCAGTGGTGGTGGTCGAGCCCGTCGGCGTGGTGGTAGTCGAACCCGTGGCCGGCGTCGTGGTCGTCGAGGCCGGCGTGGCGGTCGTCGTGGTCGACGACGGGGTCGACGTCGTCGTGGTCGACGACGGGGTCGTGGTGGTGGTCGTCGTCGTCGAACCGCCGGCTGTCGCGATCACCGGTGTGATCGGAGAGGCGGTCGGGGTCGCCGACGTGATGCCGCCCGGGTTGATCATGTCGTTCGGGTATGCCGTGCAGGTCAAGTTGAGTGGAGCACCGGCCACGACGAGTGACAGCGAAATGCTCGAGTCCTGCGCGATGCTGATCGAACTGCTCGACGCGGTGAACGGCCCGAGCGTGACGGGAGTCGCCGGCACGATGAGTTGGACGCCGTTGGCCGGTACGGGGTTCGGGATCGTGACGTTGAAGTTGAGCGTGCCCGTGGGGAGGGTGGCGGGCGTCGCCCCGGTCGCGTCGATCGTGCCGGTGGCCGTTCCCGACAGGGTGGGCGAGATGCCGGCCGCGGCGGAGGCGAGTGTCTGCGGGATCGTGACCGTCACCTGGTAGCTCGTGAGATTGAACTGTTGGCCTGACGACGGGCTCGCGGGCGAGATGCTTCCCTGCGACGTCACATCGTTGAGGGCGATGGTCCCCACGGGCGTGCCCGGACAGTAGATCTCGTACGGAGCGCTCGTCTGGGGACCACTCGGGCTGGTGGTGGTGGTCGTCGCGGAGGTGGTCGTCGTGGTGGCGCCGGTCGTCGTCGTTGTGGCGCCGGTCGTCGTCGTGGTGCCCGCGGCGGTGGTGGTCGTCGTCGACGTCGGGAAGCCGATGTTCGCCGTGGCGCTGTCGCCGGCGCTGTCGCCGTAGTTCAGCTGGCAGACGTCACCCGCGGCTTGTTGGGCCGCGGTGGGCGGGCACGGGTAGTTGGCGGCATCGGTTGCCGGGTTGCCCCCCGAGCTGTCGGTCGCCGGGCACTTGGCGATGTCCGGGGGGTTCCCGCACGGTGGTCCGACGGTCGGGCCGAGCACCGTCCAGGACGCGGAGATCGTCCCGGTGGCCGAGGTGCTCACGAGCTTCGAGAACGACGGTGGCGAGCAGCTGACGGAGACAGAGGTACTGATCGGGGCGGGGAGCGCGACCGTCGGCTGGTTGGGGTCGCTGTTGCACTCGAGGATGTTGCCGATCGACGAGTGGGTGAAGCCGCTGCCGGTCACGGTCAGCACCGTCCCGTCGGCGACGCCGGTCGTCGGACTGAGCGTCATCGTGCCCACGACGCCGGCGGCTGCGGCCGGCAGCGCCTCCACCAACAGCGCGGCGCCGGTGAAGAGGAAGAGCGACGCCGCGATCTGCAGGACCTTGACGAGACGAAGCCGTCCCGACGGGGTGCGGGGCGCCACCGCCGTCCGCAACCACAGCCCCGGAGGCGATGCACTGGCTTGAGACGAACCGGATCGACCTGCCCCCCGCACCCGCATCCCGACCTCCAAGTCGCGGACCTGAGCCCGCTCCGCCGTCAACCCCGCCCTGATTATCGGTCCCGACGCGCTCCGTGGCAACTGCGTGTCCACGCGAGGTCGCCGCGGCGTCGATCCACTGAACGCAGTGCGCGGTCATAGCGCTACGACTGGCGCGAACTTCGACAGCGGCGAGCACGACGTCGCACCTGTCGACGCCAGTTGACCAACGAACGGGCTCGCGCCCTGCGAACGCCGAAACGCCAACCTCAGCTACGCAGCGCGTGGTCGAGGTCGACCAACAGGTCGTCCACCGCCTCGATACCCACCGACAGGCGGACGAGCGAAGGGTCCACGGCGACCCCCAACGGTGAGTCCTCCACCGACGCATGGGTCATCCGGGCCGGGTGCTCGACGAGCGACTCCACCGCCCCGAGCGACTCGGCCAGGGTGAAGAGGCGGGTGCGCGCCATGACGTCGAGCGCGCCGGCCTCGCCGGCTGCGGAGAGGAACGACACCATGCCGCCGAACCCGCGCATCTGCCGGCGGGCCGTGTCGTGTCCCGGGTGCGAGGGCAGGCCGGGATAGAACACGGTCGAGACCTTCGGGTGCTCGTCGAGAAACTCGGCGATCCTCCCCGCGTTCGCACAGTGACGGTCCATCCGCAGGGCGAGGGTCTTGACGCCGCGCGAGACGAGGTAGCAGTCGAACGGGCTCGGCACCGCCCCCGCGGCGTTCTGCAGGAAGGCGATGCGCTCGGCCGCCTCGGCGTCGTTCGTGGCCGCGAACCCGCCCACGACGTCCGAGTGGCCCCCCAGGTACTTGGTCGTCGAGTGCACGACCACGTCCGCCCCCAGCGCCAACGGGTTCTGGAGGTACGGCGTGGCGAACGTGTTGTCGACGACGACCTTGGCGCCCCGCTCGTGGGCCAACGCGCTCACCGCCGCGATGTCCGAAATCGACAGGAGCGGATTGCTCGGGGTCTCGATCCACACCAGCCGGGTGCGCGCCTGCCACGAGCGCTCCAACACGGCGGTGTCGGCGGAGTCGACCGCGGCGTATTCGACACCGATCGGTCCGTGCACGCGCTCGACGAGACGGTACGTCCCCCCGTACGCGTCCCTCGGCAACACGACATGGTCGCCCGGCGACACGAGCGCGCGCAGCACGGCGTCTTCGGCGGCCAACCCGCTGGCGAACGCCGCGCCGAACGCCGCGCCCTCGAGGGAGGCGACCTGCCGCTCGAGCGCGGCGCGCGTGGGGTTGCCCGAGCGGGCGTACTCGTAGCCGCGGTGGACGCCCACGGCTTCCTGCTTGAACGTGGTGGCGAGGTGGACCGCCCCCACCACCGCCCCCGTCGTGGGGTCGGGCTCCTGCCCGGCGTGCACGGCGCGCGTCTCGAAGCCCTCCGGCGGCGGCGTGCCTTGCCCTTCCCCGCCTCCCGCCGCGCTCACGGCCGGAAGGGCCCCACGCGCGACGACCCCACCAGCGACGACAACACGTCCGAGCGCGTCAGGATCCCGATGGGATGCCCGGCGTCGAGGACGACGACGGCCCCGGTCCCTTCCATGCGGGCGACCGCCAATTCGACCGGCTCCCCGGCGCCCACCGTGGGGAGCGCCGGTCCCATCACCTCGCCGACCGGACGGTCGAGCACACCCGGGTCGGTGAACCCCGCGGCGAGCAGGTCGCGCTCGAGGACCGCCCCCACGACCTCGGCCGCGGCCACGGGCGGCTCCGCCTTCAACACCGGCATCTGCGAGACGCCGTACTCGCGCAGGATGGCGATCACCTCGCGCACGGACTCGTCGGGGTGCACGTGCACGAGCGGCGGCAGGCCACTTCCCTTCGACGCGAGCACGTCGGCCACCGAACGGCCCGCGGCGCGCAAGAAGCCGAAGTCCGCCATCCAGCCGTCGTTGTAGAGCTTGGACAGATAGCCCCGTCCCGAGTCCGGGATGAGGACCACGACGACGGCGTCGGGACCGAGCGGCCGGGCCACCTCCAGCGCGGCCCACACCGCGGTGCCGGTCGACCCGCCCACCAGGATGCCCTCCTCGCGCGTGACCCGACGCGCCGTCAGGAACGAGTCTCGGTCGGACACCATGACGACGGTGTCGACGACGCTCGGGTCGTAGGTGTCGGGCCAGAAGTCCTCGCCGATCCCCTCGACCAGGTACGGCCGGCCGCTGCCGCCCGAGTACACCGAGCCCTCGGGATCGGCACCCACGACGTGCACCGCGGGGTTCTGCTCCTTCAGGTAGCGGCCGACGCCGGAGATCGTGCCGCCCGTTCCGATGCCGGCCACGAAGTGCGTGACGCGCCCCGCCGTCTGGCGCCAGATCTCGGGTCCCGTCGACGCCCGGTGGGCGGCCGGGTTGGCCGGGTTGCGGTACTGGTCGGGCTTGAACGCGCCGGGGATCTCGCGCGCCAGGCGGTCCGACACCGAGTAGTAGGAGTCGGGGTGGTCGGGCGCGACGGTCGTCGGGCACACCACCACCTCGGCGCCGTAGGCGCGCAGCAGGTCGACCTTCTCGGTGGCGATCTTGTCGGGCATGACGAACACGCACCGGTAGCCCTTGCGCGCCGCCACGATGGCGAGGCCCACGCCGGTGTTGCCCGACGTCGGCTCGACGATGGTCCCCCCGGGAACGAGCCGCCCCTCGCGCTCAGCGGCCTCGACCATGGCGAGCGCGGGCCGGTCCTTGACGCTGCCGCCCGGGTTCAGGAACTCGAGCTTGGCCACGAGGTGGCACGCCAGGTCCTTGCCCACCCGGTCCAGGCGGACCAAGGGCGTCCCCCCGATCAGGTCCACCAAGGAGTCGGCGAGCTCCATCGGTGCGCCGGAGTCGGTGAGTGGGAGGACTCGGACGCCGGCGGGCGCGGCACCGCTTCCGGCCTCGTCCACATCGTCCATGTAGAGGGTCACCGGCAATCCGGCGGAGTGCAGCGCGGCGGCCGCATGGACCACGGTGTCCGAGCCGGACGGTCCCACGACGCCGACGTCGCTCGGGATGCGCGAGCGCACCTCGGCGACCGCCTCGGGGGGCAGGGGGACGTCCCCGACGCGCACCACGTGCCGCGCCCGGTTCAGCAAGCGGGGTGGCGGGTCGTCGGCGCCCACGACCACGAGCACGTCCACGCGCTCAGCCTAAAGGCGCTCGGCGAGCAGGCGTTGAGCTCCGATGCGACAATTCCCCCGGCGACCGTGAGGGCGTCCCCGGACTTCACCCCGGGTCGCGGCAAGGGGGCCACCATGGCGGAGATCGAGACCGACTACCTCGTCGTCGGCGCGGGCGCGTCCGGGATGGCGTTCGTCGACGCGCTGGTCTCGGAGTCGGACGCGGACGTCGTGCTCGTCGACCGGCGTCACCGGCCGGGCGGGCACTGGCTGGACGCGTACCCGTTCGTCCGGCTCCACCAGCCGTCGGCGTACTACGGCGTGACGTCGCGCCGCCTCGGCGACGACCGCATCGACACCGCCGGGCCCAACGCCGGCTTCTACGAGCGCGCCAGTGCGGACGAGATCTGCGACTACTACGCCCGGGTGCTCGACGCCGACCTGGTGGGATCGGGACGCGTCCGGTTCCTCGCCATGTCCGACTACCGGGGAGAAGACGACGACGGGCACCACGTCGTGTCGCTGCTCACCGGAAGAGAGACGACGATCCGCGTGCGGCGCAAGCTGGTCGACGCGACGTACGTCGCGTCGGAGATCCCGTCGCGCCACTCCCCGCCGTTCGTCGTCGACCCCGACGTCCGCCTCGTCCCCCCCCACCACCTGGTGGACCTCGGCGACGTGCCGTCGGGCTTCACGGTCATCGGCGCCGGGAAGACCGCCATGGACACGTGCAACTGGCTGCTCGAGACCGGGGTCGACCCGGGAAGCATCCAGTGGATCCGCCCCCGGGATCCCTGGCTCTTCAACCGGAAGTTCATGCAGCCGCTGGAGCTCGTCGCCTCCTACATGCAATTGCAGGCGCGGTTCCTCGAAGCCGCCGCCCAAGCCGACGACGGCGGCGACTTCGCGCGCCGGATGGCGGCCGAAGACGTGTTCGTCCGGATCGACCCCGAAGTCGAACCGTCGGTCTTCCGGGGGGCCACCATCAGCGCCCAGGAGATCGAGGCGCTGCGCTCGATCGAGCGGGTGGTCCGCAACGGCAAGATCCTCGGCATCAGCTCGGCGCACATCACGTTCCCTGACGGCGAGATCGGCGCCGACCCCCGGCACCTCTACGTCGACTGCACGGCGGCCGGCGTCAGGCCCACCACGCCCCGGCCGGTGTTCGAGCCGGGCCGCATCACGATCCAGTACGTGACGATCGGGATCGTGCCCTGGAGCGGGGCGACGATCGGCGCCACGGAGGCTTCGAAGGAGGACGACGACGCCAAGAACCTCCTGTGCCCGTCATTCACCTTCACCGGCGAGGTCGCCGACATCCTCGAGCTGTCCCGCGCCGGCATCGGGGGCCTCATCGCTCGGACGATGGACCCGGAGGTGGCGTCTTGGAACGCGACGTGTCGGCTCAACCCGGCGCGCTCCGCCCCGGAGCACGTGGACGACCCAGTCGTGGCCGAGGCATTGGCGTCGATCGGAGCCAACCTCGGGGCCGCCATGGAGAACCTCACGCGTCGGGTAGGCGGACCTCGAACACCGACACCGGCTGGGCGAATCCCTTCAGGCTGACTTCCCCTCGGCAGTCGAAGCCGAAAGGCTTCCCGACGCACAGCTCGCGCACCGCGGTCGACACCGCGATCCCCCCCGGAGGGGCGATGTCGCACAGGCGGGCGGAGAGCTGGACGGCGGCGCCGAAGAGGTCGTCGCGTTCGGTCACCGGCTCGCCGGCACTGACCCCGATCCGGAGGCACATCGGCGTCGACGCCGTGGCGTTGCGCTCGACCATCCGGCCCTGAATCGATATGGCCGCCTCGATCGCGGCCGCCACCGACGAGAACGAGGCCATGATCCCGTCGCCGGTGTGCTTCACCTCGCGCCCGCCGTGCTTCGACAAGGCCGCCCGGACGGTTTCGTCGTGCTCGCGGAGCAGGGTCATGAAGCCGGTGTCGCCGAGCTCCTGGGTGAGCCGTGTCGATTCGCACACGTCGGTGAACAAGATCGCCCGAACGGCCGACTCGGTATAGACGTGGCCGGGCGCGTACCTCGGGATGTCGCCCAGGAAGGCGTTGATCGGCCCTTGGCCCACCTCGATGACGTTGACCGCCATGAGGCCGTGGGCGTCGCGGTGGACCGCTTCGACGGCGTCGCGGTCCCGGCCCTCGGCGAGGCAGAACACGGTCCCTTCGGCGTCGTCGAACCAGTACGTCACGTACCGGACCCCGTACCGGTCCTGGACGGCGAGGTCGAGCTCGTGCGCGGCGGCGATGTCCTGGGCGGTCGCCCCGGCCGCGTCGTGCCGGTCAAGGAACAGAGGCAC
>DATGKD010000033.1:0-24871 GCA_035294855.1 Acidimicrobiales bacterium | reverse complement strand
ACTGGTACCGTGCGACCCGCCATCACGCCGAGTCGTCACCATCGGTTCGATCGGCTCCGCGGTTGCTTGCGCCGTCCGCCATCCCGGGCGCGCGCCTGCTGTCGCCCCGCGTGCTCGCCGCGAGCAGGCGCTCCGCCATGCTCGGCGAGGGTGACGGCGAAGGCCGCAGGCGCCTGGGTCTCGTGGGGTGACGCTGCCCGGAACGACTGGCGGTGGGCCGCGGGAGCCCTCGTGCTCGCGGCGAAGTGGGCCGCGAAATCGGCGAGGACGACGGCGACGTGTCGCCGCCGTTTCTGCCGACACCAGCGCCCCCTGCGCCTCCGCTGCCCGCGCCGCCCGCGCCGTCCCCGCCGCCCGCGCCGGCCGAGCGCAGGTCGCCCCGGCGGGACCCGGGACCATGCGTCGTGGGGCGCCGTCGGTGCAAGCTGGCGCGCCGTCGAGCTCGCAGCGGCCGCCACCACCAATCGAGCCAGCGGCGTCGGCCGAGTAAGGCGCATCCCAGGACGACCCAGATGGCCACTTCGCCGGTGATCTCGACCCCGTGTTGCCACGAGCCCGCGAACGCCACGGTGACCGAACCCGGCCGTGCCACCTGAAACACCGGTGCGTACCCGAAGTACGTGCGAGATCGGACGACGGCGCTCGATCGGGCTGTCGCCGACCTCAGGCGCCAATCGTGCGCCGGCGCGACCGCCGCCAGGAACATCCCGGCGGGCACGCGCCCATTCGCGGCCGTCGCTGACGGCGACCCGCTAAGCGCCGGTCGCCACCCGGCAAGATCGGCCGATCCCCCCGTGAAGTCGAGGATCGGGGCGAGCGCGGCGGCCGCGGTCGTGCGCACGGCGCGCAACGGCAAGGCGGCGTCGTCCACGAAGACGTCGAATCCACCCTGCGAGATGACATGGCGCAGGTCCAGTTGCGACGACAGCGCGGGCAGCAGGTCGACCGGCGGCGGGTACGAGACGGGGTTCGCGTTGCCGGCGATCGAGGGGGCGAGCGTTTCGGCGACCACGATGTAGCGCACGGCGTAGGGGGCGAGGAGCTGGCCGAGCCGGATGGTGGCGTGTCGTTCGGCCAGCCGGACCCCGTTCGCGACCGCCGACGCGGCTCCGGGCGAGGAGCCCGGCCAGATGGCGGTGGCGTCCGGGAGGCCGTTCTCGCTCAACGAGTACGCCAACCCGCTCGAAAGCTTCCATCCCCCTCCAGGGAGCACCCTCGGGTCGCCGAGCCACAGGGCGCGGAAGTCGCCGGTGGCCCGAGTCGGGGCCATCCACGACGTGGCCTGTCCGTAACCGGACGCGGCGACGTCCCACCGCCCCCCGAGGCTGGCGCCGAGCACGGGCAGCATGCCGACCGCCGCCGCGGCGGCGGCTGCGACGGCGGCTGCCTGTCGCCATCCGAAGCGGTATCCGGGGAGGTCCACCTGGAACGCCGAGACGCCGAGGCCCACGGCCAGCGCGATGCCGATGCCCGCCGGCACCAGGAGCATCTGAGGGGGGACGGCGACAGGGCCCAGCCAGCCTCGTCCGGCCGCCCACGCGCAGGCCCACGCCACGACCGCGATCGACCAGGCACGCCCCGCCCACGCGATTCGTGACCGGGCCCCGATGACGAGGGGAAGCGCGGCGGCGGCGAGGAAAGCCCAGGCGAGGGCGGCGTCCCCGATCGGCCCGACGGCCAAGCGGAGGAGCTCACCCCATCCCGCCCCGGCCGTCGCCCCGACAGGCAGTCCGAGCAGCGCGGACCATCGGTCGGGACCGCTCAACAGGGCGAGCGACCACGGCGCGAGCAGCACCACAGCGGCCGCGGCCCCGAGGAGCGCGGTGGACGAGACCCGTGCCGCTGACCGGGCCCCGTCGCGGCCTCCGACCACGACACAGCCCAGGGCGAGGCCGGCCGCCATGACGAGGGTGACCACGACCACGGTGGGCGCCACGGAGGCCGCGACGGCTTCGAGCAGTCCCAACTGGAGGCCCCGCCCCACCAGGGTGTGGGCCCAACGCGCAGAGACCGTTGGCGTACGCGCCGCGCGGGCCGAGTCCGTTGAGCTGTTCTCGCCGTTGCCCCCCACCCGGGCATCCGGCCCCGACGAGCCCGTGAACCCCGTTGCGCGTCGCCTCGGGAGAAGGCGTCCCGCGGCGGCAAATGGGTCGGCGCCGGACGCCCGCGCCATCAGGTTGAGCATCCACGGGCCCGCGCCGTACATCACGAGCGCGTCCCAACGCCCGGTGGCGAGCGCGTCGTACGGGACCGGGATCGCGAGATAGATGATCGTGGCCGTGAGTCGCGCCCACGCGGTGTTGAGCGGTCGGGCGAGGCGCGCCATGCCGAGCGCGCCGAGTGGGATGCACCCCAGCACGACGACCTTCTGCAGCAGCCCGACGCCGCCGAACAGGAGCATGCCCGCCACGCCGAGCAGCCCGGTGGCCGGAGAGGTGGGATCGGTGGTGCCCACGCCGGTGGGCTGCCAGCCCGAGACATAGCGGTGCAGCAGGTTGTCCCACGAGGGCAGGGGCAGGAGCTGGCCCAGGAACGGGAAGCCCGAGCCCAGTAGCTGCCGGGTCCCGATCACGAGGACGAGGGCGACGATGAGCCAGACGACACGGCGCGTTGCCGGCGCGGGCCCGTTCCCCTGGAGCTCGAGCGGCACGTCGGCGCGCTCGGCGTGCTCGACCACCGGATCGGGCCGTCCGTGGGAACGGGGCGGTGCCGGCGCCACCACCGTCACGGGCTGCTCGTCCAGTGCGCTCTCGCCGATGTTGGCCGCGCCGAGGCCCAGCGTGACGGCGCGCCGCACGTAGGCGTTCAGGCGCGCACTGCCGTGCAGTTGCAACCGCCGGACGTCACCGTCGCTCACGCGCCGGGTCGCGGCGAGCTCGGTGCGACATCCCCGCAGCGCCTTCCGTTGGGCGACGTTCCAGCGCCAGGCGTGCACCACGGCCCGGGCTCGACCGCGGTGACCAGTGACCCATGCCACCACGGCCTCGGCCGCAGCGAGCAGGAAGAGCTGGGGAACGACGCGGATGAGGTGGAACGGGCTGTAGCCCTTCAGCGCAGCGTGCAGTTCGTGCCGACGCTGCAGCGACTGCAGGGTGACGCCTTCGACGATGAGGTGAGGGCTGCGACCGCCGTCGAGCGCGTTCTCGCTGGCGTGGCGGTCACGAGCGGGGCTGTGGCCCGCCCCCCCGCCGTCCTCGAACCCGTCCCCGCTGTCGGCGGGCCCATCGCGACTGTCGACGAGCCCGTCTCGACTGCCGTTACGACCGTCGTGGTGGAGCAGCCCGTCCCCGCCGGCGTCGAGCATCAGGTGGGGCGCCGAGGCTCGCACCTCCTCGGGGAGCGCGCGCCGCCCGCTCGCGAGCAGCTCGAGGTGCCGGACGCGAGCCTGGGGCGCCACCACAACGCGGGCGCCCAGGATCTGGGCGCGCCAACACAGGTCGAGGTCCTCCCCCATGACGAAGACGTCGGGATCGAAACCACCCAGTTCCGCGAAGAGGTCGGTGCGCACGAGCGTGCATCCGCCCGGAGCGAGGAACACGTCTCGCACCGCGTCGTGTTGCCCGTGGTCGATCTCCCCCCGCTGGACGCGGTCGACGACCGCTCCCCCCTTGTCGACACCCATGCCCACGTGCAGCAGGCGCTCGGGGTCGTACCAGTCGACGAACTTGGGTGCGACGACACCGGCGTTCGACCGGAACGACTCCTCCACCATGACGTGCACGACGTCGGGGTCGGGGGCGACGTCGTCGTGGCACAGCAACAGGTGGGAGGCCCCTTCGACCATCCCCAGCACCTCGTTCAGGCTGGGGCCGAAGCCGCGGTTGTCGTCCAGCCGTCGGACGAAGGCGCTGGGCATCTCGGCGGCCACCCGGGGAGTCGGGTCCACGCGGCTGGCCGCGTCCAGGACCAGCACTGACAGCGACGGGTAGTCCTGGGCGGCGAAGGCCCGGAGCGTCTCCTCGAACCACTCCCCCGGCTCGTGGGTGACGATGACGGCCACGACCGGTGGAGCGAGGCTCTCCATCAGGGGCACGAGGCTACCCGTCCTTTCTCGAAGAGCCCCAAGCGATCAGCACGTGCGAGCCCGGCGAAAACCCCGGCCACCCAGGCCGAGGCGGCTGCCGAGAGGGCTGCCGGGAAGACCGCCGAGGGACTCCGAGAGCAACCCCGACCGGGACACGGTTTCGACCGAATTCCCCGCCGCTGGGAATCACCGAGTGCTTGCAACTGTTAGCACCATTGACTACACTAGCTAGCAGAGGCCGTCGGGTTGCACCGGAGCGTGCGGCCTGAGACGACCAGGGACGAATCGAGAAAGGACATCTGCGATGCCCGAACTGAAGGACATCACCGACGAGATCACGAAGACCGCCCGGGATGCCGCCTACGTCGTGGTCGGCCTGGGCGTGCTCGGGGTCCAGCGGGCCCAGGTACGCCGGCAGGAATTGCAGAGGCGCCTGGCCGAGCCCCGCGGGCAGGTCGAGGGGCGGATCGGCGAGGTTCGCACCAAGGTGACCCAGCGGGCGAAGGAAGTCGACGACGCCCTCGAGCACGTGATCGACCGGATCGAGGCGTCACTCGAGCCGATCGAGAGCCGGCTCCCTGACTCCGCTCGTGAGCTCGTGAAGCAAGCCCACGTGCAGGCACGCGAGGCTCGGCAGCAGCTGCGCAAGCTGGTCACCCCCGCCGCGTAGGCAGCTCATCGGGTTCCACTCAGCAGCAATTCCGCTGAGCAGAGTTCTGGACAGAGCGCCCCTTCACGGGGCGCTCTGTCGCGTCGCCGCCCTTACCGGCTCTCCGAGCGGGTTTCGTCGCCCGAGCGGGGTTCGGCGCGCTCCCACTGGTCGAGCACGTCGAGCAGCGTCCGGTCGAGGTCGATCTCGGGCTCCCACCCCGTGGCCGTCTTGAGCTTGCGCGGGTCGCCTCGGACCACAGGGACGTCCACGGGCCGGGCCAGCGACGGGTCGATTTCGAGACGGACCTCCACGCCGGCGAGCTTCTGCATCCGCCGGGCAACCTCTTCGATGGCGATGTCGTCACCGGTGCAGACGTTGTAGACGTCCCCGGGGGTGCCACGGTCGACGAGCAACCGGTACGCGCGCACGACGTCGCGCACGTCGGTCAGGTCTCTGCGGGCCGTCAGGTTGCCGACGCCTATCGCCGGAGTCCCATGGCGCCGTGCCTCGACGATGCGCTGCGCCAAGGCGGCGACGACGAACGCCGGGGACTGCCCCGGGCCCACGTGGTTGAACGGGCGGACGCGGATCACGGGCAGTCCGTGCGCGAGTTGTTCCTGGATACCCACGTACTCGGCAGCGACCTTCGACGCCGCGTAGGGGGTCACCGGCGCGAGCGGGGCCTCCTCGTCGACGGGCAGGCGCTCGGGGGGAACGGCGCCGTACACCTCGGCGGAGCTCGTCAACAGCACCCGCGGCGGTGATGCGCACGCGCGCGCTCCTTCGAGGACGTTCAACGTGCCGACCGCATTCACCTCCAGCACGCGTGCGGGGTCCCGCCAGGACTGGCCCACATGGGTGAGGGCGGCGAGGTGGAACACGGCGTCCGGCGCAACGCGGGTGATCGCATTGCGCACACTGGCCGCGTCGGTGACGTCGACCTCCCGGTCGACCCCCACGACCTCGTCGCCGCACGCCTCGAGATGGGCCGTCAGCCACGACCCGACGAAGCCATGCGCGCCGGTCACGAACGCTCGCACGAGGCCGACCTTAGACAGCGGCCCGGCGCGGCCCCCGGCGGCGGCGGCCCGGGGCGGCACGGGACGCCGCCCACCGGTACGCCTCGAGGTGCCCGGCAGCGCTCGCCGGCCAGGTGTGCCGGGCGGCGATCTCGAGGCCGAGCCTCCGGCGGTCTTCGGTCGTCTCGCCTCCACCGATCACCTCGACCAAGGCGTCGGCGAGCTCCCCGGCATCGCCCGGCGCGACGAGGAGCGCGGCGCTCCCCGCCAGCTCGGCCATGGCCGAGCCCGACGTCGTGACGAGCGGTGTCCCGCACGTCAGCGCCTCGAGCGCGGGCAGCCCGAAGCCTTCCTCGATGGCCGGATAGACGGCGGCCATGGCGCCGCGCAGCAGAGCCGGCACGGCTTCGTCGGGGACGTAGCCCAGGCGGTTCACCTGGTCTCGGGCGCGCATCTGGGCGAGCGCCCGCTCCACCGCGGCGGCGCCCCATCCTTTTCGGCCGACGACCACGAGCTTCACCTCGGGGTACCGCGTCGAGACCTGCTCGAACGCCGCGAGCAGCACCGGAACCGCCTTGCGGGGCTCGAGCGTGCCGATGAAGACGAGATACCGACCGCCGACGCCGAGCTCGGCGCGGAGCTGCTCGTCGCGCCCGAGATCGGCGTCCGGCCGGAAGCGGTCGTGGTCCACACCGTGCGGGACCACGAACACCCGCCCGCGGGGAGCGAATCGCTCGCCGAGCCGTTGGGCGGTGAACGAGCTCACGCAGACGAGCGCTTCGGCGCGGCGCGCGGCGACCCCGAGGGCCCGGCGGAAGACGAGCACCTTGCTGCGTTCGTGCCATTCAGGGTGGTCGACGAAGGTCAGGTCGTGGATCGTCACCACGCACGGCACCGGCGCACGCTCGGGCATGGTGTAGTGCGGCCCGTGATGGACGGCGACAGGCGTGTTGCGCAGGAGCCGTGGGAGCGCGACCTGCTCCCACGCCAGGCGCAGCGGGCGGCGCCGAGGAGCGCGCGCCTCCAGCACCGGGGGCCGAGGCCTCGTGGCGGCTGAGCGCGCGTCGGGCGTCGCGCCGACCCCCGCCCATCGAGCATCGTCGTTGCGTCGCGCCCACAGTGTGAGCGCCACGTCGGCGCATCCGCCGAGCGCGGTCACGAGGTCGATCGTGTAACGGCCCGCGCCCACGGGCTGTGGGGGCACGGCCGTCACGTCAACCGATACAGCGAGAGGCCGCGCCGGCGCCACCTCGCTCATCGCACCGTCCTCCACACGCCGAGGTGGGCCGCGGCCGACGCCCGCCACGTGAGCGCGGCGGCGCGTTCGGCCCCACTCGCCGCCATGCTCCGACAAACGTCGTCGTCGACCGCGATGCGGACCATGCCGTCGGCCATGGCCTCGACGTCGAGGGGGTCGACCTCCAGCGCGGCGCCCTGCGTGCTGGGAAGAGCACTCGACAACACCGGGGTGCCCGCGCGCATCGCCTCCAGGGGTGGCAAGCCGAAGCCCTCGGAGAGCGGCACATAGACGAGCAGCCGTGCCCGCGCGTAGAGCGCGGCGAGGACGCCGGGTGAGACCGCGCCGGTGAGGACGACGCCCGGGCGCGGCCCCACGCCCTGACCCCATCCGTCCGGGCCCACGACCACGAGGGGCCACGGCTCGGGCAGGGCCAGCCGCGCCGCGTCGTAGGCATCGAACACACGCCCGAGGTTCTTGCGCGGCTCGAGCGTCCCCACCGACAACAGGAACGGCCCGTCGACACCGACGCGCCGCAAGAGGTCGGCGACGCCGACGTCGTCCGGTGCGGGCAGGTGGTCGGAACCGTGGGGGATCACGGTGACGCCGTCCTCGGGCGAGTCGCGGGCGAGGTCCTCGGCCACCGCAACGGACGGGACGACGAAGCGCGTGGCGCGCCGTCGCGCTCTGCCGAGCGCGGCCTCGTGCCAGCGACGCCCGCGTTCGGGGAACGCGTCGGGAAATCGTCGCCATGCCGTGTCGTGCACCGTGACGACCAGCGGCGCCCGACGGACCGGAGGAACGGCCAGCGACGTGGCGTGGACCACCCCGAAGCCCGCGGGCGCGTGCACGAGGGCGTGGTCCCACGCCCGGGTGAGGACGACCGATGGTAGGTGTGACAGGCGCGTCCGACGTCCCCACGACGCGAGGGGGTCGCTCCCACCGGGGCTGCGGCTGGCGTGCAACGTCACCGCCGCCACGTCCTCGCCGTCGGCCTCGAGTTCGGCGAGCCCTTGGAGGACGCCCGCGATGTAGGTGCCGATGCCCCCGGGCACGGCCCGTCGAAGCTGCTCGACGACGAACAAGACGCCACCAGGGTCCGCAGCGGCCCTCGGCGCATGCCGTGCGTCTCGAGCGCGCGCCACCGCCTGGTCGTCCATCGCCTCAGCGCTCCCCGGCGGCTTCGAGGTAGAGCTCCGTCAGGCCCGCGCCGCACGCTTCCCATGTGAAGCGCGCCGCGCGGCAACGGCCTTTCGACACGAGGTCGCCGCGCAGGGCGTCGTCGGAAAGGACCCGCTCCAGCGCCCCCGCCAGCTCGTCGGGCTGTCCCGGCTCCACCAGGAGCGCGCCGTCGACGACGATCTCGGGGACCGCTCCGGCGCGAGTGGCCACCACCGGGACGCCCCGGACCATGGCTTCGAGCGGGGGGAAACCGAACCCTTCGTACAGCGAGGGGAACGCCAGCAGCGCAGCGTGCCCGATCCACTGGGCAAGCGCGTCGTCGGTGACGAAGCCGAGGCGCCGGATCCGTTCCCGGAACGGGGAGGTGGCCACGGCATCGTGATAGGCGCTCGCCCCCCAGCCGTCCTGTCCGATCACGATGAGGGCGACGTCGGGGTGCGCGCCGGCGACAGCCGAGAAGGCGCGGACGAGACCGGGGTAGTCCTTGCGCGGCTCGATCGTCCCGACGGCGACGATGTAGCGAGACGTGCCGACGGGGAGCTCGCTCGACGCCGCCGCCGCCTCGGTGACCGTGGGTACGTCGGGCACGTCGGGTTCGTCAGGTCCGTGGGCGGCGTCGGGTGTGCCGGGCACGCCGGGAACGTCGGTGACCCCGTGATAGACGACGCGCACCTTGGAGGGATGAGCCCCGAACTCCCCCACGACCTCGCGCGCCACGAAGTGCGACGGGGTGTGGACCCACGCCCCTTGACGCACCGCGCGTCGCACCAGAGCGGGAAAGCCGAGCGACGACCGGTCGCACAATTCCGGAAGGCGGAGCGCGGTGAGGTCGTGCACCGTCACCACGCGTGCGGCGCGCCGCGTCGGGGGCACCACGAAGTTCGTCCCGTGCACCACGTCGACGGATCCCACGAACCATTCGGCGGGGGGCCAGTCGACAAGCCCCCACGCGAGGTGCAGGGGCCGCGCCGGCATGGCCCCTTGGTGCACCGCCACACCTCGGGGCACCAAGGGGGGAAGGAGATGGCGCCGCCGCCACGTCACCGCGAACGCCGACACGTCGACCACGTCGCGCGACGCGGCACCCAAGCTTCGCAGCGCGCCCTCGCAGAAGCGACCCACGCCGGTGCGGGCACCGAGCAGCGGTGTGGCGTCGAGCGCCACGCGGACGTGCCCGCTGTTCGGGCGGCCCGTGTGCACCGGGCGAGCCTTGCACACGCGGCGTTCGGGGCATGCCACCTGGCCCGTTAGGGTGTCGGCGTGATCACGGCCCTCGCCGGAGGAGTGGGCGCCGCCCGTCTCCTGCGAGGCATGGTGCGCGTGGTCGACGCCCGCGACATCACCGCGATCGTGAACACCGGCGACGACGCGGTGTTCCACGGGCTCCACGTGAGCCCGGACTTGGACACCGTCACCTACACGCTGGCAGGCCTGAACGACGACGCGCGGGGATGGGGCCTCGCCGGGGAGACCTGGCGCGTCATCGAGGCACTCGGGCAACTCGGCGGCGACACCTGGTTCCGACTCGGAGACCGCGACCTCGCGACACACTTGTACCGCACCGCGCGGCTGTCGGACGGTGCGACCCTGTCGCAGGTCACCGCGGAGATCACGGCCGCGCTCGGCGTTGCCGTTCGCCTCCTGCCGATGTCGGATCAGAGCGTCGCGACGCGGCTCACCCTTGCCGGCGGGGAGGAGGTCGCCTTCCAGGAGTACTTCGTCCTGCACCGCCATTCGGTGCCGGTGGAGTCGATCCGCTTCGACGGCGCAACGTCGGCGCTCCCGGCGCCCGGCGTGCTCGACGCCATCGAGGAGGCCGATGTCGTGGTGGTGTGCCCTTCCAATCCTCTCGTGTCCGTGAAGCCCATCTTGGCCGTGCCCCGGGTGACCGATGCCCTCGTCGCTCGCCGCGCCGATGTCGTCGCGGTGTCACCCATCGTCGCCGGGGCGGCCATCAAGGGACCGGCGGACCGGCTCCTCGAAGAGCTCGGGTACGAATCGTCGGTCGTCGGAGTGGCGCGCCTCTACGCGGAGTTCGTCGGCACCCTCGTCGTCGACGCCGCCGACGCCGGTCTGGCCCCGGACGTCGAAGCCGCCGGTCTGCGGTGCGTGGTGCTGCCCACCGTGATGCACACGCCCGAGGACGCCGCCGAGCTGTGCGCGTCGATTCTTGCGCTCGACGCCGTCGGGCCGACCACCGCGGCCACGACGGCCACGACCGCCACGGCGGCAGCCGCGGGATACACCCGCACCGCACCTCGCTGAGCATCCGGAGCCTCCGGAGGTGACAACTCCGTCCTGGTCAGCAGGCGACACCGCGCGGGATCCGGACGAGCCGCAGGAACCGGCGGGACATGAAGGCCTGTCGATCCTCCCCGTCACCGGTATCGGTGAGATCCGACCCGGTGACGACCTGGCCGGCGCCATCGCCGCCTGCGTCTCGTTGCGTGACCACGACGTCGTGGTGGTGACACAGAAGGTCGTCTCCAAATCAGAGGGTCGCCTGGTGCCCTTGGACCACGCGGACCTCGAGGCTCGTCGCCAGGTGATCGAGGACGAGTCGGTACGGGTGCTGCGTCGCCGGGGTGACCTGCTCGTGTGCGAGACCCGGCACGGCTTCATCTGCGCCAACGCCGGCGTGGATCTCTCCAACGTCGACGACGGCTGGGCGGCCCTGCTCCCCGAAGACCCCGACCGATCCGCTCGCCGAATACGCGACGGTTTGCGCGCCCGCGCCGGGGTGGAGGTGGCTGTCATCGTCTCGGACACCTTCGGGCGCCCGTGGCGCAAGGGCGTCACGGACGTGGCCATCGGCTGTGCGGGGATCGCCGCGGTGGTGGACTTGCGGGGGACGCACGACCAGCGCGGTCAGGTGCTCCTGTCTACCGAGGTCTGCGTCGTCGACGAGATCGCCTCTGCGGCGGAGCTCGTCATGGGCAAGGCCCGCGGCGTGCCCGTCGCCGTCGTACGCGGTGTGGATCCGGGGGTGCTCCGGACGGGTTCGGTGACCGACGAGGTCCTGCGGCCCCCCGGCGAGGATCTCTTTCGCTGATCACGAGTGCGCTGGTCCCGAGTGCCCGGATCCCGGGCTCTCCCGGGAGACCCTCCGAGAGAGCTCAGCCCGGGCGTGCCCGCCGCATGTGCTCGAGCACGGCGTCGATGCCGTCCTCGGTCGACGTCCACGCCTTCCATCCGAGGTGGATGCCGGCGCGTCCCGGGTCGAGAGCACTACGCCGCAATTCGCCGAGCCGCTCCGGAGCATGGACCGGGGGGGTCTTCACCCCGGCGCGGCTCGCCATCACCGTGGCCAGCTCCTTCACGCTCAGCTCCCGGCCCGTGCCGATGTTGAGGACGAGTCCCCCACCCCGTGTCGCCGCCCGGACGAACGCGTCGACGACGTCGTCGACGAACACGAAATCGCGGGTCTGCTCGCCGTCCCCGAAGATCGTCACCGGCTCGCCGCGAAGCAGCCGCTCGGCGAAGATCGCCACGACCCCGGCTTCGCCGAAGGGGTCCTGACGGGGGCCGTACACGTTGGCCAAGGCGAGAGCGGAGAACTCGAGATCATGGAGCGCCCGGTACGCGGTGAGGTAGTCGATCGCCGCCTTCTTGGAGACGCCGTAGGGCGACAGCGGGCGGTGCGGGCACGATTCCTTGACGGGCAGCTCAGAAGTGTCCACCTCTCCGTAGAGCGTGCCGCCGCTCGCGGCGAAGACGACCCGTGAACTCCCGGCGGCACGCGCCCCCTCGAGCACCCGGAGCGTGCCGAGGACGTTGACGTCCGCGTCGAACACCGGGCGCTCCACCGAGACGCGCACGTCCGCCTGGGCCGCGAGGTGGAAGACCACCTCGGGCCGGCGGCGGCCCATCACCTCGACCAGCTCGGGAGAGCGGATGTCGAGCTGGTGGAACCCGAAGGAACGCGACGACGAGGCGCGGGCGTCTGTCAGGTTTCCGAGGGAGCCCGTCGTCAGGTCGTCCACGACGTCGACGACGTTGCCCTCGGCGAGCAGCCGGTCGACGAGGTTCGAGCCGATGAAACCGGCTCCCCCGGTCACCATCACGCGCACGTGCTTCCTCCGGATCCGATCGCGCGCCGCGTCACAGCGCCATGTCCGCCGGGAATCGGGCGTCGTCGAGCCGAGAACCCGGGGGGACGGCGACGCCGTCCGCGACCACGGTCACGGGCAAGACACGACAGCCCTGCTCGACGACGCAGTCGTGGCCCAGGATCGAGCCAATGACGACAGCGTCGGATTCGACTCGGGCGCCCGGCAACAGCACCGAGCCTTCGACACACGCGCCGGGGGCGACATGGCACCGGGCACCCACCACGGTGTCGGCCACGACGGCGTCGGCTCCCACGGTGGCGCCGTCCGCGATGAGGCTGCTGGCGCGCACCTCGCCCTCGATGACCGGCGACCCGAGCACCCAGACCCCGTCGCCCAGGGGTTGCGCTCCCGGAGCGGGAGGCCCCGGCCGCGTCCCGTCGAGAAGGTCCGCCTGTGCCTTCAGATATGCCGTCGGTGTCCCGGTGTCGAGCCAGTAGGCGTCGCTCGGCCACGCGTACACCTCGCCCTCGGCCGCCATGTCCGGGAACACCTGGCGCTCGATGGACATCCGGGCTCCGTCCGGCACACGCTCGACGACGGAAGGCTCGAGGACGTACGTCCCGGCGTTGATGAGATTGGTGGGAGCTTCGCCCGGCGGTGGCTTCTCGACGAAGGCGAGAACGCGCCCGTCGTCGTCGGTCGGCACCACGCCGAAACGACTCGGATCGTCGACCGCCGTCAGGTGGATGGTTGCCGCCGCTCCCCGGTCGCGGTGGAACCTCACGAGCGCGGTCACGTCCAAGTCCGTGAGCACGTCACCGTTCACCGCGAGGAACGTCTCGCGGATCCGGGCGACACGCGCCGCGAACGCGATGGCCCCCGCGGTGTCGAGGGGGTGAGGCTCGCGCGCATAGGTGACGGCCGTCTTGCCCACCGCGGCGTCCGGGTAGGCGGCCACGAAGGCGTCCGGGCGGTAGCCGAGCGACAGCACGACCTCGTCCACGTCATGGGACGCCAAGTGGTCGACGACCCGTTCGAGCATCGGCACCTCGACCACCGGCAGCAGCTGCTTGGGAGTGGTGTAGGTCAGCGGGCGCAGGCGCGTCCCCTCGCCGCCGAGCAGGACGACGGCCTTCACTTCGCCTTGGTCGTGGACGTCGAGGGCGAGGTGGTCGGGGGCGAGGTGATCGAGGGCGAGGTGGTCGGCGTCGTCACCGACGGGACGGTCGACGCCGTGGAGGGGTTGGCCGTCCCCGACTCTGCCTGGAGCAGGGCGAGGATCGTCTGCGCGCTCGGTTTCGGCACCGACGCGCCGCTCGGCACGAAGGCCGCGGTGATCAGCTGGCCTTTGGCGAACTTGACCGCGGCCGGGTCGATGTACGTCACGGAGTGCTGCGAGCCCGCGCCCGAGAAGCTCGACCACACGGCGATCCGGACCGATCCGTGCCGTCCCGCGTCCGGGGTCCCGGCAGGGCATGCCTGGCCGTTGCGGTACTCGCGGCTGCCCGGCAACTGCAGCTTCGACGAGGTGAACGTCAACTTCGGGTAGTACTGGACGAACCGAGCGAGCGTGGCGTTGCTGCCCGCGTCCTTGGCGGCAGTCGGCGCGATGAGCACCACGCCGCCGCCGTCGGTGCGGATCCCGGGCACGGAGCCCCCGCTGAGGTTGGAGTTGGCGGCCAGGCTGGGCTGCAGTGCCCCACACACGTCGAACGCCAGGGCCGCATGCCACGTGGTCCCCACCGTCGGAGCCGGGCCCGACACGGGGTGCTGGCGCTCGTAGCGGCTGTAGACGACGGCGGTCACGCCGAGCAGGCAGATCATCACCAGGCTGCCGTACCACTTCACCGGCATCTGGCCGCGGTAGGTCCGCCCGCCGCCCGTCGACGCCGCGCGCTGCACCCATTTGCCGGTGTCTCTGCTGGGCATGGCCGAGGGGCAACCCTACTCGGCGGGGCGCGCGGCCCCGCGTACGGCATCGAGCGCCGGACGCCCCTTCGTCGTGAGCACGCGCCCCAGCACGCGGGCCACCAGACGCACCGCCAGGAACACCGCCACCACGGGCAGCGTGGCGCGACGCCACCCCGACGAGGTGCGCCGCGCGAAGCGGAACACCGAGCGGTGGTGCGCGAGGAGCATCCGGTACGGCCGTCGTGCGGCCGACACGCCTTGCACGTGCGTCACCACCGCCTCCGGCACGTAGGCCACCCCCCAGCCGGCACGGTGGGCGCGCCAGCAGAGGTCGGCATCCTCGGCGTACATGAAATAGGACTCGTCGAAGCCTCCGAGCTCTTCGAGGGCCTTCCGGCGGGCGAGGAAACAGGCGCCGGAGACCCAGTCGACCTCGGTGACGCCGCGACCGGTGTCGTGGGAGAGCGCGTCGCCCATGCGGTAGCGCCGCGTGAAGCGGTTCTGCGGGACGAGCCCGGCGAGCAGCGCGTGCCCGGCGGCGTCGACGAGCGAGGGGAATCGGCGCGCCGACGGATAGCGCGTCCCGTCCGATTCGACGATGCACGGGCCCACGATCGCGAGCGTCGCCTCCGCCCGCAGGGCGTCGCCCAGCACGTCGAGCGCTCCGGGGTGCACGGCCACGTCGGGGTTCGACACGACCACGAGATCTCCCGTGCTCACCGCAATGCCCCGGTTCGCCCCCGCGCCGTAGCCGAGGTTCGCCCCGGTGCGCACGAGGTGGACGCGAGGATCGGCGGCGTGCAGTCGCTCGGGTGACCCGTCGGTCGAGGCGTTGTCGACCACGACCACCTCGGAGACGCCCTCCTTGCGCAACGAGGCGACGCACTCGAGGAGCGTGTCGCCGGCGTCGTGGTTCACGACGACCGCGGACACGTCCGTCGACACCGCTGCTGGCGTGACGCTCCCGGCCGGGCCGGACACGTCAGACCCGGCGCGCCAGCCGGTAGCGGACGAGCGTCGTCAGCGCGCGCACGCCGTCGCGCCAGTGGAACTTGGTCCCCTCCGACGCGTCGCGGCCGGTATAGGAGACGGGGACCTCGTAGATGCGATAGCCCCGGCGGAGCACCTTGGCGGTGATCTCGGGTTCGAAGTCGAACCGGTCGGACTCGATGGTCACGCCTTCCAAGACTCGGCGGTCGAACAGCTTGTAACAGGTCTCCATGTCCGACAACGTCGAGCGGTACAGCACGTTGGTGGTCAGTGTCAGCAGCCGGTTGCCGAGCCACTGCGACGGCCGCATCGGACGGTGCTCTCCGGTGAACCGGCTGCCGTAGACGACGTCGGCCTTGCCCTTCAGGACCGGGTCGAGGAGCCGGGGCCAGTCGTCGGGGTCGTACTCGAGGTCGGCGTCCTGGATGAGCACGAGCTCACCCCGGGCGGTGCCGATCCCCGTGCGCACGGCGGCCGACTTGCCCGTGTTGTCCGGGTGGGTGACGACCCGGACGGTCGAGTCCTCCAGTGCCGCGAGGACCTTGTCGGTCCCGTCGGTCGAGCCGTCGTCGACCACGATGACCTCGAGCTGCAAAGGAAGCTCGACGGCGCGGATGCGTCGGAGGATCTCGGCCACCGTGTTGCGCTCGTTGTACACGGGGACGATGACGGACAACGTGCGGTACTCCGGCACCGGCCGGCTGGCATCGGTCACAAGCGCACCTGCCTACCGCCCGGTTCGCCTCGCTCGCCAGCCGGGCCGCTGATCGTCGGGACACCGGACTCCGACGCAAGGAAGAAGTCCGCAGTCCGCCGCAGCCCTTCCTCCAGCGGGACCACGGGCTCCCATCCCAGCTCACGCTGCGCGAGCCCGATGTCCGGGCGGCGTCGCGTGGGGTCGTCGGCGGGCAGCGGCGCGAACGTGATCGGGGACGACGACCCGACGAGCTCGACGACGGCGCGCGCCAGGTCGAGGACGGCGAGCTCCGCAGGATTGCCGATGTTGACCGGCCCGACGAGCCCCGAGTCGAACAGGGCGAGGATGCCGGCGATCTCGTCGTCGACGTAGCAGAGGCTGCGCGTCTGCGAGCCGTCGCCGTACACGGTGAGCGGTCGCCCCTCGAGCGCCTGCACGAGGAAGTTGGACACGACGCGGCCGTCGCCGGGCCGCAGGCGCGGCCCGTACGTGTTGAAGATGCGGACGATGCCGACGTCGGTGTCCTCGGCGCGGTGCCACGCCATGGTGAGCGCCTCCGCGAACCGCTTGGCCTCGTCGTACACGCTGCGGGGGCCGACGGGGTTGACGTTGCCCCAGTACGACTCGGGCTGCGGGTGCACAGCCGGGTCGCCGTACACCTCGCTCGTCGACGCCAGGAGGAAGCGCGCCCCGTTCCGGGCGGCGAGCTCGAGGGCGTGGCGGGTGCCTTCGCTGCCCACCGCGAGCGTCTCGCGCGGGCGGGCCAGGTAGTCCGGCGGCGACGCCGGGCTCGCGAAGTGGAACACCGCGTCGACGGGGCCCTCGACGGGCAAGCCCGCACTGGCGTCAGCCACCACGAGCTCGAACCCGGGTTCCCCCTGCAAGGGGGCGACATTGGCGAGGGCGCCGGTCGACAGGTCGTCCACGCAGACCACGTGCTCTCCCCGGCGCAGGAGCGCCTCGCACAGGTGCGACCCGAGGAACCCCGCACCCCCGGTCACCACCGCGCGTCGGGGCCGCCCCGACGCGGCCGCCGTCACGGCCGGCCGATGCCGACGTAGGAGAAGCCCATGCGCCGCAGCGCCGTCGGGTCGAGGAGGTTGCGCGCGTCGACGACGGTCGGCGACCCCATCAGGTCTCGGACCTTCGTGAAGTCCAGCCACCGGAGCTCGTCCCATTCGGTCAGGACCACGAGACAGGCCGCTCCCTCGCAGGCGGCGTAGGCATCCACCCGCACGTCCACGCCCGAGGCGAGCTCCGGGACGGCGCCCGTCACCGTGGGATCGAACGCCTGCACGCTGGCTCCCGCGGCCACGAGCCGTCGAACGATCTCGACGGCGGGCGAGTCGCGGCGGTCGTCGGTGCCGGCCTTGAACGTGAGGCCCCAGGCCGCCACGGTCGACCCCTCGAGGGAGCCGCCCACGGCGCGGGCCACCTTGGCGACGACGGAGGCGAGCTGGGTCTCGTTGGTCTCGATGGCGCCGCGCAACAACGAAAACTCGTAGCCCGACATCTCCCCGATCTTCACCAGCGCCCGGGTGTCCTTGGGAAGGCACGAGCCGCCCCACCCCGGTCCCGGGCGCAGGTAGTCGAAGCCGATGCGGTGGTCGTAGGCCATGCCGAGCATGACGTCGCGCACGTCCGCCCCGACCGCCTCGCAGAGATTGGCGACGGCGTTGACGAAGCTCAGCTTGGTGGCCAGGAACGCGTTGGACGCGTACTTGATCGTCTCCGCCGTGGCGGCGTCGGTGACGATGAGCGGCGCCTGGGTCGACGCGAACAACGCCCCCACTCGGGCCGCGGCGGCCTGGTCGTCGGCGCCGACCACGATCCGGTCGGGATGGAGCGCGTCGTGGATCGCCGACCCCTCGCGCAGGAACTCGGGGTTCGACACCACCGACACGTCGGGCCTTTCGAGCAGCTGCTCCACGAGGTGCGTCGAGCCCACCGGCACCGTCGACTTGTTGACGACGACGGCCCCACGCTCGAGCACGGGGCCGATCTCGACGGCCACCGACTCGAGCGCCCGGAGGTCGGCCCCGCCGTCCGAGCCTTGCGGCGTGGGCACGCACAGGAACACGAACTCCGCCCCCACGACCGCGGCCGGCGCTCCGACGACGAAGCGCAGGCGCCCGGACTCGAGGCCCTCGCTCATCGTCTCGGCCAATCCGTCCTCGACGATGGTGGGCTCGCCCCGCGCCAGGCGCTCGACCTTGGCGGGATCGATCTCGCCGCACGTCACCTGGCAACCGAGGTGCGCCAGGCACACCGCGGTCGTGAGCCCGACGTAGCCCGCGCCGATGACGGCCGCGACCGGCGCCACGTCGTCGGGGCGCTCGGGGCGCCGCTCGGTCACCCCGCCCTCCCGGCCACCGCCACCTCGGCCAGCAACCGGCGGAGCGCGTCGCGCCAGTCCGGCAAGAGCGGGTGCCCGGACAGCCGCAGCGCGGCGTTGTCGAGCACCGAGTTCGCGGGCCGGGGCGCCGGACGAGGGGGATCGAGGTCCACGGTCCGGATCGCCTCGACGCGGTCCGGGTCGCCGCCGGAATCCTCCACCACCGCACGAGCGAACCCGAACCACGACGTGACGCCTTGGTTCGTCACGTGGAACGTCCCCGGTCGCCGGTCGAGCGCGAAGCGCGCCACGACGCCTGCGAGGTCGGCGGTGAACGTCGGCGACCCGCGCTGGTCGTCGACGAAGTGCAGCGGTCCCTGCCCGGCGGCCAGGCGGAGCACCGTCTTCACCATGTTGGCGCCGTGCGCACCGCACACCCAGGACGTGCGCACCACCGTGGCATCCGGACCGAGCTCGCGTTCGCCGGCGAGCTTGCTGCGGCCGTACACCGACACCGGGCGGGGCTCGTCCCACTCCCGGTAGGGCCGCGGCGAGGTCCCGTCGAAGACGTAGTCGGTCGACACGTACACGAGGTGCGCACCGGCCAGGCGAGCCGCCTCGGCGACGTGGCGCGTGCCCAGGGCGTTCACCGCGAACGCCCGATCGGGGTCGCCCTCGCACGCGTCGACGGCCGTCCATGCGGCGGCGTGCACGATGGCGTCGGGCCGCAGCGCGTGGACCGCGCCGAGCACGGCGTCGCGGTCGGCCACGTCCAGCTGCCCGTGGTCCGCGCCGACGACGTCGCACGCCGGGCGCGCCCCGAGGTGTCCGGTGGAGCGGTCGTCGGTCAGGCCCCCCACCGGCACGCGGCCGGCGAACGCGTCGACGACGTCCCGTCCCAGCTGGCCACCTGCTCCGGTGACGAGGACCCGCCGGCTCACCGCCGAACCGCCTGCTGACCCATCGGGGGGCGCAGAGCTACCGGGCGGCGGGCGCGCCGCCCCAGGACGTCTCGACCACCGGCGCCCTGTCGCGCAGCGGCTCCCACCACCCGCGGTTCGCCGCGTACCACCGGACCGTCTCGGCCAGTCCTTCCTCGAACCCGATGGTGGGGGCCCAGCCGAGCTCCTTCGTGATCTTCGTGCAGTCGAGGAGGTACCGGCGGTCGTGGCCCGGCCGGTCGTCGACGATCGTCTTGAGCGACGCCGGCTTGCCGAGCGTGGACAGCACGGCGTCGGCGATCTCCTCGATGCTCGCCTCGACGCCGCTGCCCACGTGGTACGTCTCGCCGATGCGGCCGCGCTCGAGCACCACGTCGATGGCCCGGCAGTGGTCGATGACATGCAGCCACTCACGTCGGTTCTGGGTGGACGCGTACAGCGGCAGGGGACGGTCGTCCAGTGCGTTCGCCGTGAACAGGGGGATCACTTTCTCAGGGAATTGGTAGGGGCCGTAGTTGTTGGAGCAGTTGGTGAGTGTGGCCGGCAGCCCATAGGTCTCGACATAGGCGCGCACGGCGTGGTCGGCTCCCGCCTTGGACGCGTTGTACGGGGTACGCGGCCGGTAGGGGTGCTCCTCGGTGAAGGCGTCGTCGGAGTCGAGGGGCAGGTCGCCGTAGACCTCGCACGTCGAGATGTGGTGGAAGCGGGGCACCTCCGCCCGCCGGCAGGCCTCGAGCATCGTCTGGGTCCCCACGACGTTGGTGCGGAAGAACAGGCCCGGGTCGAGCACAGCCAGGCTGTTGTGGGACTCCGCCGCGAAGTGCACCACGGTGTCGATGCGGTGCCGGCCGAGGGTCTCCGACGCCAGCTCGAGGTCGCACACGTCTCCATGCACGAACGTCGTCCGCGCCTCGACCGCCTCGAGCGAACGGCGGTCCCCGGCGTAGGTGAGCGCGTCGTAGACCACCACCGCGTCATCGGGGTGCTCGTCGACCCAGTAACGGACGAAGTTGGACCCGATGAACCCGGCGCCCCCGGTGACGAGGAGGTTCATGGCGGGCCATCGTAGACGGCGCCCTTCCCGGCCCCGGGCGAGGGGCCGTCGTTCAGAGCCCGCCTTTCAGGGCGCCCCTTCGTCGTGCGCGAGGCGCAGGTGCACCACGTCGCCGGCGGCGAATGTGGTGGTGGTGCCGTCGCGGTCGACGACGAGGTGTCCCTCGGCGGACACACCGGTCGCGGTCCCCGTCACGGTGGAGGTCGCCGTCGACACCCGCACGCGTCGCCCCAGCGTGGCGCAGCGCCCGGCGTACTCGTCGGACATCGTGCGCCGCCCGCGGGCATCGTCCAGTTGCACCAGCCGCGGCGCGAGATGGACGAGAACGGCTTCGAGCATCCTCCCCAGCTCGAGCTGTGTTCCCGTCTCGCGCCACACCGACGTGGCGAGCGCGGCGATGACCGCGGGGTCTGTCTCGTCGGGATTCGGCTCGTCGGGATTCGGCTCGTCGGGATTCGGCTCGTCGGGATTCGGCTCGTCGGCATCCGGTTCGTCGGGATCCGGTTCGTCGGGGTGCGGATCGGGCTCCCGAGCCGTCTCCTCCCGGGTAGTCGGCGCCGGCCAGCCGACGTTCAGTCCCAGGCCGACCACGACCGCCTCGACGGACGCACCCGGCGACGACCCCGCCGCGGCCTCGGCCAGGATGCCGGCCAGCTTGCGGTCGCCCACGACGAGGTCGTTCGGCCACTTGAGCTGCGCGTCGAGTCCCGCGGCGGAGGCGCAGGCGTCGGCGGCGGCGAGCGCCACCGCCACCGTGCAGAGATGCAGCTCGCCGAGGGCGAGTGCGGGCCGCAGCAGCACCGACATGAGGAGGTTCGATCCCGCGGGTGCCTCCCACCGCCGACCGAGCCGGCCACGCCCTGCGGACTGGTGGCCGGCCACCGCCACGAGACCGGCGGGAGCGCCTCGACGCGCTTCGTCGACGACGTAGCGCTGGGTCGAGTCGATCTCGTCGAACCGGCGCACCGTGAACGCCCCAGCCACGAGGGACTCGGGCTGGTCCGGCATGGCACTTACCCTACGGGGCGTGCCAGTGTTGTGGCCCGCTCCGCGCAGCCACGGCACTGGTCTGCGGGGCGCGTTGACCTCGCACCCGGAAAGGCAGGCGCGGAGGGCGTGTTCGACAAGGTCCTGATCGCCAACCGCGGCGAGATCGCCGTGCGCGTCATCCGGACGTGCCGCGAGCTGGGGATCGCCACCGTTGCGGTGTACTCCGAGCTCGACCGCGACGCCCTCCACGTCCGCATGGCCGACGAGGCCTATCCCCTCGGCGGGCAGGCCGCCGCCGAGAGCTACCTGAACACCGCGGCCATCGTGGACGCGTTGGAGCGCAGCGGTGCGCAGGCCGTGCACCCCGGCTACGGGTTCTTCTCGGAGAACGCCGACTTCGCCCGGGCGGTGTCCGCGGACGGGGTCACCTTCATCGGCCCTCCCCCCGAGGCCATCGAGGTCATGGGCGACAAGATCAGCTCCCGCCGGGCGGCCGAGGCCGCCGGCGTGTCGGGGGTGCCGGGCAGGACCGAGCCGGTGTCGGACCCCGCCGAGGTGGCGGACTTCGGCGCCGCCTACGGCTGGCCGGTCGCCATCAAGGCCGCCTTCGGCGGCGGCGGACGCGGCATGAAGGTGGTGTCCGGCGCCGACGAGGCCGCGGCGGCGCTCGAGTCGGCCCAGCGCGAGGCCCAGGCGTACTTCGGCCGCTCGGAGACCTACCTGGAGAAGTACCTCGACTGGCCGCGGCACATCGAGATGCAGGTCCTCGCCGACACCCACGGCACCACGCTCTGGCTGGGCGAGCGCGACTGCTCGTGCCAGCGCCGCCACCAGAAGCTCATCGAGGAGAGCCCGGCGCCTGCCTTTCCCGACGAGGTCCGCCGCGCCATGGGCGAAGCCGCCGTCACGGTCGCCAAGGCCTGCGGCTACGTGAACGCCGGGACCGTCGAGTTCCTCTACCAGGACGGCGAGTTCTACTTCCTCGAGATGAACACGCGTCTGCAGGTCGAACACCCCGTGACCGAGATGGTCACCGGCCTCGACCTGGTCGAGTGGCAGCTGCGCGTCGCCGCGGGCGAGCCGCTCGGCTTCGGGCAGGACGACGTTCGCCGCGACGGCCACGCCATCGAGGTGCGCATCAACGCCGAGGACCCGACGGGCGGGCGCTTCAGTCCCTCCCCCGGCACGGTCACCCGGTTCCGGGCGCCGGGCGGGCCGGGCGTCCGGCTCGACAGCGGCTACGAGGGGGGCGACACCGTCAGCCAGTACTACGACAACCTGGTCGCCAAGCTGGTGGTGTGGGGCGCGGACCGCGAGGCGGCGCGCCACCGCATGCTCCGGGCGCTCGACGAGACCGACATCGCCGGGGTCTCCACGACCATCCCCGCCGACGTGGCGATCCTGGCGCACCCCGACTTCGTGGGCGCCACCCACTCGACGAGGTGGGTCGAGGACCGCGTCGACCTGTCCGAGCTGCCCGTGATGCACCCGCCCTCCCCCGCTCCGGGGGCGGGCGCCGCCTCGGCTGAGACCGTGGACGATGACGGCGAGCGGCGCGTCATGCGCGAGGTCACCGCGGAGGTCGACGGCCGGCGCTACGCCGTGCGCCTGTGGGTCCCCGAGGTCGCCGCGGCCAGCGGGGGCAGGGCGCCGCGCCGGCAGAAGCCGCGGGTGGGGGCCACCGGCAGCGGGTCCGGGATCGTGTCGGTGCCGATGCAGGGCACGATCGTCAAGGTGCTCGTCGCGCCGGGCGACACCATCGAGGTAGGCCAGACCGTCTGCGTGCTCGAGGCCATGAAGATGGAGAACGCCATCAACGCGGAGCGCGCCGGCACCGTGAAAGAGGTCAAGGTGTCTGCGGGCGACTCGGTGGGCCCCGGCGACGTGGTCGCCGTCATCGAGTGACGGCGACCACACCGTCCCCGCCGAAGGGCGCAGAAGGCGCGAAGAAGACCGCGCGCCGGGCGGTGGAAGGCGCCCGCGCCGATCTCGTCGGGCTGTCACGGGCGATCTACGAGCATCCCGAGCTGTGCTTCGGTGAGGTGAGGGCCGCCGAGCTGGTGGGCGACGCCCTCGAACGGGCAGGCCTCACGGTCGAGCGGGGTGTCGCCGGGCTCCCCACCGCATTGGCGGCGCGCGTCGGGTCCGGGCCGCTCTCGCTCGTCGTGTGTGCCGAGTACGACGCCCTGCCGGACGTCGGCCACGCGTGCGGCCACAACCTGATCGCCGCGTCGGCGGTGGGCGCGGCCGTCGGACTGGCGCAGGTCGCCGACGACATCGGGTTGTCGTTGACCGTGCTGGGCACGCCCGCCGAGGAGGGCGGGGGCGGCAAGGTCCTCATGCTGGAGGCCGGCGCGTTCGCGGGCGCCCACGCCGCGATGATGGTCCACCCCTGGCCGGAGGACCGGCTGCAGGCGACGTGCCTGGCGGTCGACCATCTGGAGGTTCGTTTCACCGGGCGCGAGGCCCACGCCTCGGCGTCACCGGAGAAGGGCGTGAACGCTGCCGACGCGCTGGTGATCGCGCAGGTCGCCATCGGGTTGCTGCGGCAGCACCTGAACCCGGGCGACCAGGTGCACGGCATCGTGACGAAGGGAGGCGAGGCGGCGAACATCGTCCCCAAGGAAGCCACGGGACGGTTCATGACCCGCGCCCGGACGCTCGACGACCTGGCCGTGCTGCGGCCTCGCATCGACCGGTGCTTCGAAGCGGGAGCGCTGGCCACCGGCGCGGCGCTCGACATCCGCACGCTCTCGCCCACGTACTCCCAGTTCGAGGCGTACCAGCCGCTCCTCACGGCGTGGCGGCGGAATGCCGAGGCGCTCGGCCGCCGCTACGACGAGGACGACGCGGGGAAGGCGGCTCCGACGATATCGACGGACATGGCGAACGTCTCGCTGGCCGTGCCGTCGATCCACCCGATGATCGGGCTGGACTCCCGCGGCGCCGTCAACCACCAGGCGGAATTCGCCGCCGCGTGCGTGGGGCCGTCCGCCGAGCAGGCGCTGCTCGACGGCGCCCTCTCCATGGCCTGGACGGCGATCGACGCCGCGAGCGACGCGGGGCTCCGGGAGCAACTGATCTCCCGCGCCGCCTGACCGGCTCACCCAGACGGGCGCCCGGCCGGCCCGGCAGCCGATGGGGGCTCCCTCACCGACCCCGGCGCGGCGCGCGAGGTCCCGAGAACTCTTCGTATCAGCGGTCGGGCTGGTAGACCCCGAACTCCTGGCGCAAGACGTCGGAGACCTCGCCCAGCGTCGCCATGCAGCGCAGCGCCTCGCGCATCGGGACGAGCAGGTTCTGGGTGCCGCGCGCCGCGGCGGCCACGTCCGCCAGGGCGGCATCGACGGCCGGCTGGTCGCGCTCGGCGCGGACCCGACGGGTGCGCTCGACCTGGGAAGCCTGGAGCGCGGGGTCGATCGGGAAGACCTCGGTGGGCTCGACGTCGCCGTCGGTGAAGCGGTTCACGCCGACGACGACCTTCTCCCCGTCGTCGACGGCCTTGGCGTAGGCGTAGGCGGCGAGCTCGATCTCGTGCTGCATGAAGCCGGCTTCGATGGCGGCGACTGCGCCGCCCATGGCGTCGATGCGCTCGAGGTACTCCCATGCGCCGCGCTCCACGGCGTCGGTCAGCGACTCGACGAAGTACGAACCGGCGAGGGGGTCGACGGTGTCGGCCACGCCCGACTCGTGGCCCACGATCTGCTGGGTGCGCAGCGCGATCTTGGCGGCCTTGGTCGTGGGCAGGCCGAGGGCCTCGTCGTAGCCGTTGGTGTGCAGGCTCTGG
>DATGKD010000032.1:0-2966 GCA_035294855.1 Acidimicrobiales bacterium | reverse complement strand
GGCACGAGCGCGATGCCCCCGCGCCGGTGCGGTGAGTGCGAGCACATCTCGGCGAGGAACCGGTTGTGGGCCCGGGCGCCCGCGAACGCCAGCTCGGGGTCGGCGATGGCCCCGGCCGACAGGCCCGCCCCGAACGGGGGCGACGCGTTGCCCGTCACCGCGTCGGCGTCGGCGAACAGGACGTCGGCGGCCACGCCGTCGGTGTCGAGCTCCTGGTCACGGACAGCAGGGTCGAAGGCGCCCTTCAGGCCCTGCTCGTTGTCGGTCTCCCACCCCATGATGTAGTCGTAGTTGAACGTGAGCGCCTCCGCGCGGTGCGCGGCCCGCTCGGCCAGGTAGTCCTCGAAGGCGCGGTGGTACCGCGCGTCGAGATAGGGCCGGTAGTCCTCGCACGGCAGGCCGGCGTGGCCGTCGGCCGAGATGACCAGGTAGCGGTCGGACCCGGACCCCGGCACGCGGTTCACGACTTCGCCCCGAGCACCGACAGGTCGTCGTAGCGCTGGTGGATGAACGGCAGGACCCAGTCGGCGGGGACGCGGCCCATGATCTCGCCGGTCTGGCTCGTGGCGATCTCGGCGTAGTCGAACGACAGGATGTCGCGCACCGGGAAGTCGGCGACGGGGTCGAGCGGCGCGTCGAGCAACTTGCACTCGCCGGTGACCGCACGGACGAGGCGAGCGGTTTCGTGCCGGCGGCAGTGGACGAGCGCGGGGTCGCCGTCCAGGCCCCGTCCGTCGGGGTTCGGGAAGGCCTTGAAGTAGAAGTCGACCTTGTCCCGCTCGTAGCCGGGCCGCTCGGGGCCGAGGCTGCCGGTGAGCTCGGCGACGGTGGCGCCCATGCGCGCGATGCGGCCGTGCACGTGGTCGCCGTCGACGCCCAGAGTCACCTCGCCGATCTTCTTGGGCTCGCCGTAGGTCTCGCGCCCCCCGGTGGTGGACTGCTCGGTCGTCATCGGCATGAACAGCGCGTACTCGCCCTCGACGTCGCCGTGCCGGGCCCGCACGCCGAACCAGCCGGCGCCGAACGACGGCAGCCCGGTGCCCATGTCGACCACGGCGATGCGCAGCCGGGCGGTGGGCTCGGTCGGCTCGAGCGGTCTCGGCAGGACCGAGGCGACGAGGTCGGCGTCGGTGGTGAACACGACGGTGAGTGCGGTCGACCAGATCTGCGCCCGGGTCGCCTCGACCTCCCGGTTGCGCACCATGTCGGGCGGTCGGGCCGCGTACCTGATCCGTGTCATGGCCAGTCCCCGTTCCGGTCGGCGTGCTCGGTGGCCGCGACGAGTGTGCCATACCCCCCTCGTCGAGGCGCTCGGAGGCGCCCGGCGGCTAAGAAGATGGACCATGTCCGTGCGGGCCGACGACGACGATCGCCTCGACGACGCCTTCGGTCGATTGGTCGGTCGAGCCGTCGGGTCGGGGACGAGCACGGCGCCGGACCCGGTGAACCTCCCCATGATCCGGCACTGGGCGACCGCCTTCGAGGACGACAACCCCGTCTACACCGACGCCGACGCCGCGGCCGCGTCGCGCTTCGGCGCCATCGTGGCGCCCCCGCTCATGCTGCAGACGTGGACGATGGCGACGCCGGTCATCACCGGCATCGCCGAGCGCGGCGGCTCGCCGGTGGCTGCGGAGGGGCCCGGCCCGCTGGCCGCGTTCGACGACGCCGGCTTCGTGGGCACCCTGGCGTCCAACTCGGAGTACGAGATCGAGCGGTACCTGTACTTGGGTGAGACCGTTTCGGCCTCGACGGTCGTCGAATCGGTGTCCGAGCGCAAGCAGACGCGTCTCGGGCCGGGCTACTTCGTGACGTGGGTGACGACGTACACCGACGACGAGGGCGAGGTCGTGGGGCGTCAGCGGTTCCGCATCCTGAAGTTCCGGCCGCCGGAGGCGGGCGGGTGACGGTGGTGCGGCCGCGGCGGACGCTCGACTGGAACGCCATCACCGTCGGAACGGCGCTGCCCGACCTCGTCGTCGATATGACCGCCACCCGCATCGTGGCCGGCGCGCTGGCGACGCGCGACTTCATGCCCGTGCACCACGACCGCGCCTACGCCAACTCGCAGGGCGCGCCCGACATCTTCATGAACATCATGTCCGACACCGCCTACTGCAGCCGCTACCTCACGGACTGGGCGGGACCGGACGCCATGGTGAAGCGGCTGGCCGTCCGCCTGGGGGTGCCCGCCTTCGCGGGCTCCACCCTCACGTACTCGGGGAGGGTCACCGCCACGACGCGTGCCGGCGACGAGGGGCTCGTCGACGTCGACATCCGGGCCGTCAACGACCTCGGTGACCACATCACCGGGACAGCCACCCTGTCGCTGCCGCTGACGCTGCCTCTGACTCCGGGCGCCCGCCGTCCGTCGAGCGGCCCGGGAGTACGTTGAGCGAGCCCGTCGAGCGGGCACGAGCGCGAGCGAGCGGGGGGTAACGCGATGAGCGTCGACGTGCGCACCCGGGTGGACGGTCCCACCCCGCCGGTGGACCCGGCGGCCTTCTTCGGTCACGAGCTGCCGCGCGCGTTGGAGGCCAACGGCGCCCTGCTCGAGACGCCGGTGCGCGCCCTGGCGCCGCCGCCGTTGAGCCTCGAGGTGGAAGGTGCCACGTGGCACCTGTCCGCCGACGACGGCCGGGTCGTGGTCCGGCGCGGCGCGTCCGTGTCGCATGCGCTCGACAGCCCGATGGTGAGCGTTCGCCTCGGCGTGGACCAGCTGGGCGACCTCGTCCACGACCAGGCCACGCCCATGGGGTGGTTCTCCAGCGGACAGCTGGCGCTCGAGGGAAGGCTCGAGGACCTCCTCGACTGGTGGCTCGTGATCCGCGGTGCCCTCGACGGCACCGCCCGGCACGTCACCGGCGCTCCGGTGTTCCGGGCGTCAGACGGAACCCCGCTCGACCTCGCCCGGAGCTTCGCGTGGACCGACCCCGACGAGGACATGGCGCGGTTCCTCGAGCAGA
>DATGKD010000031.1:0-3624 GCA_035294855.1 Acidimicrobiales bacterium | reverse complement strand
CGGGGGGAGTCCGCCTCCGAACGCGTGCTCGACGTCCTCGAACGGGCCCTGCGGGCCATGGGCCGCCAGCCCAAGTTGGTCGCCGCGGTGTTCGCCTCGTTGGCGTCGCCCGACCCGGCCGCGATCGAGTGCCAGCAGCAGATGGGCTCGCTCATGGACGGGATCATCATCCGGGCGATCGGCGACCCCCAGCCCCCGGACCACGAGGAACGCACGCGGATCATCGGTCACGTCTGGTACTCGTCGCTGGTCGGCTGGATCAACGGCTGGAGCGACATGAACCGGGTCGGGGACGAGCTCGCCGTGGCGGTGCGGCTCCTGCTCCCCGACGGCCGGGCCTCGCCTCGACCGGTCGGTCTCGGATAACGGTCTCGTTGTAACGGTCTCGGGCAACGGTCTCGGGGAACGACCTCAGGCAAGAGGGAAGCCACAATCGCACCCGGTGTTGCGACGGCATCCGGCCCATGGTCGAATGCCAAACACCAGGGAGAACTTGGAGGGAGTCGGCATGCGCGCAGCGGTCTTCAACGAGGTCGGGAAGGAAGTCGTCGACATCTACGACGACGTCGAAGTCGCCGACCCCGGCCCGGGCGAGGTCAAGGTCAAGATCCACGCCGCGGGCGTGTGCCACTCGGACCTCTCGGCCATGAACGGCACCCTCCCGCAACCGGCCCCGGCCGTGCTCGGGCACGAGGGCGCGGGCGAGATCGTGGCCGTCGGCGACGGCGTGACCCAGGTTGCGGTGGGTGACCACGTCATCATCGCGTGGACGCCGCCGTGCGGCGAATGCTCCGCCTGTCTGCGCGGCGAGGCCAACCTCTGCGTGAAGATCTTCTTCAACATCGCCGGCGCACCGAAGTTCTCGCGGTCGGGCTCGCCCATCTTCGGGTTCGCGGGCACGGGCACGTTCGCCGAGGAGATGGTCGTCCCGCAACAGGGCGTGGTGAAGATCCCCGACGACGTGCCGTACGAAATCGGCGCGCTGATCGGGTGCGGTGTCACCACTGGCGTTGGTGCCGCGCTCAACACGGCCAAGGTGAAGCCGGGTTCGAGCGTGGTCGTATTCGGCGCGGGCGGCGTGGGCATCGCCGCCATCCAGGGCGCCCGCATCGCCGGCGCAGCCGAGATCGTGGCGGTGGACACCATCGACTCCAAGTTGAAGGACGCCCAGCAGTTCGGGGCCACCCGGGGGGTGAAGCCCGACGAGGTCGACAAAGCGAACATGGAGATCAACGCGGGCGAAGGCTTCGACTACGCCTTCGAGTGCATCGGCCTTCCGCAGACGATCCGGGCGGCGTACGACGCGGTCCGGCGGGGCGGGACAGCCGTGATCGTGGGTGCGGGGCGCTCGGACGCGATGGTCGAGTTCAACAGCTTCGAGCTGTTCTTCATGGAGAAGAAGCTGCTCGGCTCGTACTACGGGTCAGCCGACGTCCGCACAGAATTCGCACGCCTCATCGGGCTCTGGCGCGCCGGCCGTCTCGACCTCGACGGCATGATCTCTCGTCGCTTGGACATCTCCAAGGCGCAGGACGCGTTCGACGCCATGAAGCGCGGCGAGATCATCCGGCAGGTCCTCACCTTCTGAGCTCACCGCCACGGGGGCACCTCGGGGCGGCGCGCCGCGCAGCACCGCGCTGCCCAGCCGGCTGATCCACCAGCTGAACGAACCCGGTACTGCGCGCCAGCGACGTGGACGGAGCCGTCCCAGACGAGCGGCGCGGCGGTCGCGCCAAGCTTCGGCTTGGTCCACGAGCTGACGTTGGCGCGCCACCACGGCGGCACGTGCGGAGAAGAAATTCACGGGAGGCTCAATCGTTCCGGGCGAGGGCGAGCGCACCCGCGGCCGCCGACAGGACCGCCGCGCCCACGCCCTCCACGAAGAGGGACGTGCCCGCCCAGGGGGCGTCCAGGCCGTCGTGGAAACCGAACAGGCCGACGTTCGCGCTGAGCAGCAGACCGCCGATGGTCGCCACCTGGAACGCGGCGCCCACGACGGCCGCGCCGAGACGCCGGGTGGCGGCGACGACGACGGCGAGCACCATGGCCACCACCGACTGGGTGAGGAAGAGCGGTCCGATCGTGGCGATGTTCTTGTAGCCGTCACTCCACAGATGCACGTGGATCAGCCCGGTCGTGAAGAGCAGCGCGGCTCCGGCCAACATCGCCATGGTGAGGGTCACGCGGTGCACGCCCCGGGACATCGCCGAGGTCCCCCGGGCGAGGAATGCGACGACAGCGCCCGCCGGGACGCTGCGCCGCCCCGGGCCCGAGGCGCGGTGACCGCGAGCCTCGAAGGTGGGATGAAGCAATCGCAGCTGGGTGCGGTGTGCTCGCTGGGCGAGTTCGTCGGCGCGCTGGGCTCGGCTCATTGGTTGCCGTCCCCGTCGCTCGGGCCGCCGTTGTTGTCGGCATCCATGTCGCCCCCGTTGTGCTGGGGGACGCCGCCGGGCGGTGTCGTGGGCGGTGTCGTGGTGGGAGGCGGGGGAGGTGTCGTCGTGGGAGGCGGCGGAGCCGCGGTGGTGGGTGGGGACGTCGGCGGGGGCGCGGTCACGATCGGGGACGGCGACGGCTGCGTTGTCGCCGAGTGTGGCGCGACCGTTCCAGGCGTCGTCGTACTCGTCTGTCCCGGAGACGTCGGGATGGGCGCCGGCGCCGAACTCGTCGGCGATGGTGCGCCAGGACCCGGCGCGGATGTCGCCGGCGCGGTCAGCGAACCGCCGCGGGGAGACGCGTGATGGTTGTGCGCAGCGGGTGAGCTGGACCCGACCGCGGCGGCGGCCACACCGCCTCCCGCGGCGATCGCAGCGATGGCGAGGGCGACGAACAGGCGTCTGCGTCGCATGACGATGCTCCCTTCAAACTCAACGGGGTGAGAGGCCGGGACCGACAAGGTCGCGGGGGGTGTGGCAATGAACCGACGCCTCGGCAGGGGGCCTGGCGGTGGCGTGGAACATGAGGGACTACTGCGGCGCGGGCACTTTCGTTCATCCCTCCTGACACCGCGAGCAGGGGGCGCCTCAGTCGGGCCAGACATACGTGAGGACGCCGTCGACCACGCGCGTCGGCAGCGTCATCAAGCGCGAACCAGGCGCGGCCGGTCCCGAGAGACGCGCGCCACTCGCTCCGTCGAACGTGGCACCGTGCCACGTGCAGACGAACCCGCCGTCGCAGCGCTGCAGCGGCCCCCCCAGGTGGGTGCACACGTTCGCTGTGGCCCGGGGGAGACCGTCGACGTTGTAGACGAGCACCTCGCGACCGAAGAAGTCCACGGTCACCGCGCCTTCGTCCGGGATGTCGTCCACCGCGATGAGGGGTTGTTCCATGGCGTCTTTCCTCCTGCCTGTCGGGCTCACTGCTCGGGAGCTCATGGCGGGGGACCGCCGGCGTCCCGAGGGGTTCGTTCCGTTCGAGTATATAAGTGCGTGCGCACGCATTGTCAAGACCCTAGGATCCGGCCATGGACTCGACGACGAAGACCTGGAGATCCGACGACGCCGTGGTGGCGTGGTCGGGGATCCTCCGGCTCCACGCCCAGCTCCTACCGGTCATCGAGCGCGAGGTGGAGCGCGGGGCCGGTCTGCCGCTCAGTTGGTACGACGTCCTCCTCGAGCTGAACGCGGC